>NZ_RCOB01000115.1:0-13914 GCF_004307665.1 Pseudomonas sp. Sample_16 | reverse complement strand
GTTCAGCGAGGGCGCGCAAGACGCGCTTGGGTTCGATCATCGGAATGGCCGGCTGTTGGCGATTAAAAGCCGCGATTGTACTGCATTGGGCGCGATGCGATTCACTCTCGGGACAGGCTGTCGCCTTTTTTCACTGGTGCAAAGACTATCGGTGCAGTCTGTCGATCAACTGCGGGCGATCTTGGGCGAAGGGCGGTAGAATCCCTCAACTTTAGTTATCCACAAGTGGCCGACCTTTGCTTATCGAGTCCCGCCGTCGCGCTTATTTGAACGCCATGCAGGTGGTCAACTGGCTGCCGCGCACCGAATTACCCTTTGCCGCCCCATCGCGGCCCGAACTGCTGGAAATGCCCGAGCCGATGGTCGTCGCGCCTCTGGCACCGGCTGCCGTGGCTGAAGTGCCCGTGGCACCAGTGGTCAAACCGGCTGAACGGGTCAAGGTCGAGGTGCCACGGCCATCGCTTGCGAGCACGCGTACCGGTGCCGTAGCGGTGGAAGAGGCTGTAGAAGCGCCGCTCGTGGTCAAGGCACCGATTGTGCCGCCACCGCGCTTCGCCTTGCAGTTGCTGCGCGCCGGGCGTTGCCTGCTGCTGGTCGAGTTACCCACAGGCGAGGCGTTTCAGGCCCGCGACCCCGCTTATCTGCTGCTCAAGGACATGCTGCGCGCCGCCGGTCTGCCGGACAGCCCGCAGATTGTCGGTGAGCCAGTACGCTGGCCATTACTGGTGCGCGGCACGATGGATCAAGGTCCGGAAGCTGCGCGCGATTTTGTTCAGGGTTTTCTCTCGGCCCGGCTGGAAGATGCACCGTGCGTCTGTGTGTGGCTGATCGGCCTGCCCGCGGTGCGTTTCGCCGGTGAGGCGGATGCCGAGTCCTTCAACCGGGAACTGCAGATCGAAGGCCTGGGCTGCGCCTGGGCGGTGCCGGGCCTGGAATTATTAATGGAAGAGCCACAGCGTAAGGCTGATGTCTGGCAAGCCATGCGTCGGCTGATGGCGCGTTGGAAAGAATCGAATGAGTGACGCGGTATCGTTCCGCCCGATGATCGAGGCGGACCTGGAATCTGTTCTGAAGATTGAATACGCGGCCTACAGCCATCCCTGGACCCGCGGAATTTTTCTCGACGGGCTGGGCAAGTACCAGATCTGGCTGATGTTTGAAGGTCAGCAGCAGGTCGGCCACGGTGTGGTGCAGATCATCCTCGACGAGGCGCACCTGCTGAACATCACCGTCAAACCGGAAAATCAGGGCCGTGGCCTGGGTTTGACGTTGCTGGAGCATCTGATGTCGATTGCCTACAAGGCTGACGCTCGAGAATGTTTTCTGGAGGTGCGCGACAGCAATACCGCCGCGTTCAAATTGTACGAACGCTATGGCTTCAACGAAATCGGCCGTCGGCGGGATTACTACCCGGCGGTGGGCGGGCGTGAAGATGCAGTGGTGATGGCCTGTACGCTGGTGGACTGAATCACCATTGTGGCGAGGGAGCTTGCTCGCGCCGGGCCGCAAGGCGCTCCCTTGTGAGGCGGGCGGGCATCTGGCGACTGCTGCGCAGCCGAACGGAAGCAAGCTCCCTCGCCACAAAAAATCAGCGCTTGCGGTCCAGTGGATCGCGCTGCGCCATCTCCGCTTCATCCAGCCCGTCGCCACCGCCAATGTCGTCTTCATCGACGATGCTCAAGTCCCAATCAGCCTGATTGCCGTTGCCGGCTTCATTGGCATCCCTGGCACCGTCTTCGCGGATCAAGGTTTCCGGGCTCATATCGTCGTCAGTGGGTTCGTGGTCGCCCGTCGAGGCGCCAGTCATGCCGGCTTCGCGCACGCGCTGGCGTGGCATCAGTTGCTCGCGCTCCTTGTCCGGCAACTCGTCGCCGATTTTTGCGCTGGGTTCGTCATCATCGAAGTCCAGTTCGTTCATCGAACCCATGCGATCTTCGTTGTCATCGATGGGCTCTGGTTGCACTGCATCGTAAGGACGGCGTGATTCAGTCATGGTAATTCCTCATACTGTGGGCCTTACTAGGGTGGACCCATTGGGTTACCGAGAATTCCACCGGCATGGAGCCCTGCAGCAGGTAACTGGAGAACAACTGCATTTTGCGCGTGACCCCGACGGACGGTTGTCAGTCAAAACTGCGCACCATTCTTGAGGCTTCAAAGCATGAACGAATTACAAGATCTGATTGATAACAACGAGCGCTGGGCTGACGCGATCACTAAAAAGGATCCTGACTTCTTCGCCAAGCTGGCTCGCCAACAGACTCCCGAGTTCCTGTGGATCGGCTGTTCCGACGCACGGGTGCCGGCCAACGAAATCGTCGGCATGCTGCCGGGCGATCTATTCGTCCACCGCAATGTGGCCAACGTGGTGCTGCACACCGATCTCAACTGTCTGTCGGTGATTCAGTACGCGGTCGATGTACTCAAGGTCAAACACATCCTGGTGACCGGCCACTATGGCTGCGGTGGCGTGCGCGCCTCGATGCAGGACCGTCAGTTCGGCCTGATCGACGGCTGGCTGCGCTCGATTCGTGATCTGTACTACGAAAAGCGTGAAGAACTGGCTGCGTTGGCGACTGAGGAAGAGCGGGTCGACCGTCTCTGCGAGCTGAACGTGATCCAGCAAGTGGCCAACGTCGGGCACACCAGCATTGTGCAAAATGCCTGGCATCGCGGGCAGAGTCTGTCGATTCACGGTTGCATCTATGGGATCAAGGACGGCCGCTGGAAAAGCCTGAACACCACCATCAGTGGTTTCGAGCAGCTGCCGCCGCAGTACCGCCTGCGCCCGTTCGAACCGCTGTAAACCGATCAGCGGCGGCGTTGCCGACGCCAGTGTGGCAAACATCTGGTCGTCGGCGCCGCCCGTGCGCTGACTTCGACTTACAGCGCTGGCGCGGGGATTGCCGTTGCCGGTGCTGGCGCCTTGAGTTGTTTGAGCTGGGCCTGGATCGTTGCCGACGCGCATTTGGCCACGGCTTGTTGAGGCGTCAGGTTGCGAATCGAGGTGTAGAACAGCTCACAGGTTTTATCTTTCTGGGCCACTTGCCACATTTGTGTGCAGCTTTTCAGCTCGACATCAGCATTGGTGTCCGACTCACGGCCCATAGTCGCTTGCCAACACGAAGCACTCAGATCCTGGCCCATGACTTTGAGCCCCGCCGCATCGGCCTTGGCCTTGGCATCGGTGCCCGTGTAATTCGCCGGGTCCGCGGCGTACCAAATGTAGCTCGGGTGATTAGCGCCTAGAACGGGGACTTTCACTCCATCGTTCGGGCTGATGTAGACCAGGCTCAACACATTCACCGTCGGACCGTATTGCTCCTTGACCCAGTTTCGCACCGGTGTGCCGAAGGCGACCATTGGCAGGGGCTCGCCGCTGGCGTTCAGGCTGATCTGTTTGACCATCGTGGCCTGGTAATCCTTGAAGTAGCCATAGACCCCCTCAAGGTCCTTGCCGGCGTTGGACGGTGCGGCAATCGGGGCGATATCGATGATTGTCTGGTAACCCGGCGTTTGTTCGGCAGGAACGCCGTTGACTGTCAGCAGCGTCGCCCAGCGATCAGTGGTGGCAGACCGCAGGTAATCCTGAGCCTGGGTCAGCGAATAGTCCGGCGGAAAGTGCAGCAGCTCGACGCTTCTGCGGTTTTCCAGCGCCATGCCCAGCGGCAGGAACAGATACCAGTTATACGCCCACTTGCCGTCGGCATTCAGTTTGCTGGCGCCGTTGTAGGCCAGGTCACCCGCGTCAAGCAGCGCGGCCAGGGGCTTTTCATAACGTTTGGGTACGCCAGTGATTTCGGCGTAAAGCTGAGCGTTGTCTGTTTTGACCAACACCTTCGCATCGCTGTAGCCATCGCGTTGTACGCTTTGAGTCAGATAGTGCTCGACGGTTTGCTCAAGCGTCCAGTTGCGAAAGCAGATCACGTTGCAGTTGTTGGGGTAGGCGAATAGGCGGGTAACGCGTTCGGTACTGCCCAGCTTCAGGTTGATATCGGCATGGGCTGTGGCACTCAAGGTGAGGGCTGCAAGAGTGAGGCTTGCGAGTTTCATCATGCTCAGATCCTTTTCAGCGTGGTCCCGTTACGGATACACGCATACTGGAGCAACGCAATGCCTCAGAAAAGTAGGCCTCGAGCATTTTTTCGAAGAAATACAGTTCAGCCCGCAACTTGTATTTGCGGGCTGGTTCCGGATCAGCCAATCACAGAAGGCGCAGCGCCAATTGGCTGCCGGCACGCAGGTATTCGACTTGTGCGACGACCGCGTCCTTGACGATCGCCTCTCCGGTGTCGGTCAGTGCGGCTTTTTTTGCATCGATAACGGCGGTTTGCAATAGCTGCATGGCGACATCCATTGCTTTCTGAAAGGCCGTCACATTGTTGTGCTGGCCAAACTCGCGAATGACCGCGTCCATACGGCGATCTGCATCGTCTCGCAGTGTCCTGTACTCAACTACCGAGACGTTGCCATCCTGGTAGATTTCATTGATCAACGCTTCCAGTGTTTTGGATATTGGTGTCATCGCTTCTTCCTTGAGTTTTGGGGTTTGATTCTCCGAGACAGGTTAATTCAACACTGCTGGCAGCAAGAGTCAGGACTTGCGCCTGTAATGAGTGTGATATCGCCACAGCTTTTGTAGGAAGGCGGCTTTCAGTCTGTCGGGTTCGTTCGATTCACTAATCGACAGGCTTTCTGCCTGATCCCTGCGTGCTCATGCGGGACCAGGCAGAAAAAAGCTTTTTACGGCATTACCGGCGGCGTATACGCCAGTGTCGTGCCCAGCGCCCAGAGCAGTAACAGAACGAGTGGTGTGTGCACCAGCAATTGCACGAAGGAGAAACCGATCAGATCCCGCGCCTTCAACCCGAGTACACCCAGCAACGGCAGCATGTAGAACGGGTTGATCAGGTTCGGCAGGGCTTCGGCGGCGTTGTAGATCTGCACCGCCCAGCCCAGGTGGTAGTTGAGGTCGTTGGCCACTTGCATCACGTACGGCGCTTCAATGATCCACTTGCCGCCGCCGGATGGAATGAAGAAGCCGAGAATCGCCGAATACACACCCATCAGCAGCGCATAAGTGTCATGGGACGCGATGCTGACGAAGAAGGTCGAGATGTGATGGGCCAGTGTCTGCGCATCGGCACCCTTGACCGTGGTCATCAGCGCGGCAATCGAACCGTACAGCGGGAACTGGATCAGCACGCCAGTGGTGGTCGGAACCGCACGGGACACGGCGTCGAGGAAGCTGCGCGGGCGCCAGTGCAGCAATGCACCGAGCATGATGAACAGGAAATTGTAGGTATTCAGCCCGGAAATCGCACTGATCGCCGGTTTGGTCGAGAACTCATGGAACAGCCATCCAGCGGCCAGGAGCACCAGCAAAATGGTCAGCAATGGGCTGTGCTCCAGCCATTCGCCAGGACGCGTGCGTGGTTGCAGCGGTGGCAAATTGAAACTCGGGTCGACGCCGCAGGCCTCGGCGTCGCGAGCGGTGTTCGGACCCGGCGCGGTGGCGTAGGCAATGATCAGCGAAATAACGATCAGCGCCAGCAGCATCACGCCTGACTGCCACAGGAAGATGGTTTGGGTGAACGGAATCACTCCGGTGATCGACAGAATCGACGGTGGCAGGCTCGCCGGGTTGGCCTGCAATTGTGCTGCGGACGACGACAGGCCCAAGGCCCACACCGCGCCAAGCCCCAGATACGCGGCGGCACCTGCAGCGCGATAGTCCATTTTCAGATCGGTGCGACGGGCGAGGGCACGCACCAGCAAACCGCCGAAAACCAGCGACAACCCCCAGTTCAACAGCGACGCGACCATAGAGATCAGCGCCACCCATGCCACCGCGGAGCGGCCGTTTTTCGGCAACTTCGCCAGGCGGTCGATCAACTTCACGGCCGGTGGCGAGCTGGCGACCACATAACCGCCGATCACCACGAAAGCCATCTGCATGGTGAACGGGATCAGACTCCAGAAACCGTCACCGAAGGCCATGGCGGCGTCCGTAGGTTTGGCACCCATGGCCATGGTGGCCACCGCCACGATAATCACCGCCAGGGCGGCAAACACCCAGGAGTCGGGGAACCAGCGTTCGGCAAAACTTGAACAGCGCAGGGCGAAGCGGGCGGAGCGGGTATCTTCGATATCAGCGGCCACGGGAATACCTCGAATTTTTATGTTTGTAGTGGTCTTCAGGGCGTCAGACGCCCGTCTGGACAGACCTCAACATTAATTCAACCACTGTTTTTTTGCGGCGCTGTTTTGTGGCTATGGGACTTTGGTCTAACGGGTTGTCCGCTGGCGCGTTTGCGTAGACCATGGGCGCCTTGATTTATGCCTGTGCCAGAGTTCTTTTCATGACTGCCAACACTGATTCACGCCCGGCGCCGTTCAGCCGCTCGGACTACAAGACCCTGGGGCTTGCAGCGCTCGGCGGGGCGCTGGAAATCTACGACTTCATCATTTTCGTATTTTTCGCGCTGACGTTGAGTCAGCTGTTCTTTCCACCGGAAATGCCTGAGTGGCTGCGCCTGCTGCAAAGTTTCGGCATCTTTGTCACCGGTTATCTGGCGCGGCCGCTGGGTGGCATCCTGATGGCGCATTTTGCCGACCGGTTGGGACGCAAGAAGGTCTTCAGCCTGAGCATCCTGATGATGGCGCTGCCGTGCCTGCTGATCGGGATCATGCCGACCTATGCGCAAATCGGTTACTTCGCACCACTGCTGCTGTTGGCCCTGCGGGTTCTCCAGGGCGCGGCGGTGGGCGGTGAGGTGCCGAGCGCGTGGGTGTTTGTCGCCGAGCACGCGCCGGTCGGCCATCGGGGCTATGCCTTGGGTTTTTTGCAGGCGGGGCTGACCTTTGGCTATCTGCTTGGCGCTTTGACGGCGACGTTTCTCGCGCAGGCGTTTACGCCGGCAGAGATCCTCGACTTCGCCTGGCGTTACCCATTCCTGCTGGGTGGCGCATTCGGCGTGATCGGTGTCTGGTTGCGTCGCTGGCTCAGCGAAACCCCGGTGTTCATGGCTATGCAGACTCGGCGCGAAGAGACTGTCGAGCTGCCGTTGCGGGCGGTCCTGCGTGAACATCGGCTGGCCATGCTGCCGGCGATGATCCTCACCTGCGTGCTGACTTCGGCAGTGGTGGTGTTCGTGGTCATCACCCCGACCATGATGCAGAAAACCTTCGGCATGACCGCCAGTCATACGTTCGCCTTGAGCGCATTGGGCATCGTCTTTCTGAACATCGGATGCGTGCTTGCCGGTTGGCTGGTCGACCGCATTGGCGCCTGGCGTACGGTGATGTTGTACAGCCTGCTGCTGCCGCTGGGCATCGGCGTGCTCTATGGCTGCCTGATCAGCGGTGGTGATTGGATCGGTCTGGCCTACGCCGTGGCGGGGCTCGGGTGCGGGGTGGTCGGCGCGGTGCCCTCGGTCATGGTCAGCCTGTTTCCAGCGCGGGTTCGTGTCTCGGGCATTTCCTTTACCTACAACATTGCCTACGCCGCCTGGGCAAGTATTACCCCATTGTTGTTGATCGGTCTGATGCCGTGGAGCCCATGGATCTGCGTGATTTTCTGTGCAGTGATGGGCGCGGTGGGGGTGGGCAGCGCAGCGTACTTCGGTGCGCGTATGCCCGGCGTTGGACATTGTCCGGCGCCCGGCACTGCCTGACTGACAAGCTTGCCCACGTGTGGCAACTATTTTTGTAGGACAAAACTCAAACGCTCTTCAGAAAAGACCTGCAAGGCCGATGGCTAGGCTGCATATCGCTTTCTATCCAGTCCATCGGTGCATCCCCATGTTCAATAAACGCTTGAAGCAGGAGCTGTCGGCTCTTCGTGAAGAACTCTCCAGCCTTCAGCAAGTGAAGGAAAGTCTGGAAAGCGAGATGCTGGTGCTGACCCTTGATACGGATGGCCGGGTGCAGTCGGTCAATCAGAATTTCCTGAGCGAGATGCACTACAAAAGCAACGAGCTGATCGGCCGGCACATCGACGACATCGCCCCGGAGCATGTGAAGAACGACGAATTCCAACGGCGTTTCAATAACGCCCTGACCCGCGGCGAACACTTCGCCGGCACCGTGCGTTTGTTGCGTGGAAACGGGCAGGAAGCGTGGCTGCGTTCGATCTTTCAGCCGGTTCGCTCGGCTGACGGTCGGATCAGGCACTTTTCGATTTTCTCCAGCGACCTGACCCGCACCATCGAGGCCTCCCGCGAACATGAAAACCTGATCGGCGCGCTGGTGCGCTCGACGGCGGTGATCGAGTTCGACCTCAATGGCAACGTATTGACCGCCAATGACCGGTTTCTCTCGGGCATGGGTTACAGCCTGGCGCAGATCAAAGGTAAACATCACCGTACTTTTTGCCTGCCGGACGAGTACAACAGCGCCGAATACCAGAACTTCTGGCGCCGCTTGAATGCAGGTGAGTACGTCACAGGTCGTTTCAAGCGTATCGACAGCCATGGTCGTACAGTCTGGCTGGAAGCGTCCTACAACCCGGTGATCGATGCCAACAACAAGCTCTACAAAGTGGTGAAGTTCGCCACGGTCATTACCGATCAGGTCAATCAGGAGCAAGCGGTCGCCGAAGCGGCGAACATCGCTTACAGCACGTCGCAGCAAACCGACCAGAGTGCACAACGTGGCACGGCCGTGGTGACGCAAGCGGTGGATGTGATGCGCGACCTCGCCAAACACATGCAAACCGCCGGCGATGGCATCGAAGCCCTGAACGAGCAGTCGCTGGTGATTGGCACAATCGTCAAAACCATCAGCGGTATTGCCGAACAGACCAACCTGCTGGCGCTCAACGCCGCTATCGAAGCCGCCCGCGCCGGTGAGCAGGGACGAGGGTTTGCCGTGGTGGCGGACGAAGTCCGGCAATTGGCTTCGCGCACCAGCCAGGCCACCGATGAAATCGTGTTGGTGGTGCGTCAGAACCAGGACATGGCGCGCAACGCTGTGGCGCTGATGACCGATAGCAAGCTGCAGGCCGAACAGGGGCTGGCGCTGGCAGCGGAAGCGGGGACGGTGATTGTCGAGATCCAGGACGGTGCGCAGAAGGTGGTCAATGCAGTGGGGCAGTTTGCCAATCAGCTGTCGTCATAAGATCTGCGCGATGTGACGTACGTGAAAAGATCGCTTCGGCGATCTTTTCATTTCCGGGATTTTACCTCGCTACAATCGGCTCTTTCCCCAGGAGCAGACATCCATGAACGCTTCCCACCGCTGTCCGGCCCCTTTGGGCTGAAGTGATTGCCGCCCAGGCCGACGAGCGTGTATTCAGTGACGGCCGTTGGCACTTTGAAGGCCACGATGCGTTGCGCACCTTGTACCACGTCGCCGGTGGGCACTTTTTGACGATTGGCGAGCCAGTGGACGGCAAGCTTTTGCAGTCGTAAGGTGCGGCAACGCGAGTCGTAAGCACATTCACTTCGAGAACAGGCAATGAGCAAACTGCGTGTAGGGATTATTTTTGGTGGTCGTTCGGCCGAGCATGAAGTGTCGCTGCAATCGGCGAAGAATATCGTCGATGCCTTGGACCGTTCGCGCTTCGAACCGGTGCTCATCGGCATCGACAAACAAGGGCATTGGCATCTCAACGACCCTTCGAATTTTTTGCTGAACCAGGAAAATCCGGCGCTGATTGCCCTCAATCAGTCCAACCGGGAGCTGGCGGTGGTGCCCGGCAAAGCCAGCCAGCAGTTGGTGGAAACCTCCAATCAGGAACTACTCGGGCATGTCGACGTGATCTTTCCGATCGTCCATGGCACGCTCGGTGAAGACGGTTGCCTGCAAGGCCTGCTGCGCATGGCTGATTTGCCGTTTGTGGGTTCCGATGTACTCGGTTCGGCGGTGTGCATGGACAAGGACATCAGCAAGCGCCTGCTGCGTGATGCGGGCCTGGCGGTCACACCGTTCGTGACCCTGACCCGCACGACTGCCGCCCGCAGCGGTTTCGCGCAAGTATCGACAAAGCTGGGTCTGCCGCTGTTCGTCAAACCGGCGAACCAGGGGTCTTCCGTAGGCGTGAGCAAAGTGACCAGCGACGCCGAGTATGTGGCGGCAGTCGAGCTGGCGCTGGGCTTTGACGACAAGGTGCTGGTCGAGTCGGCTGTCAGCGGTCGCGAAATCGAATGCGCGGTGCTTGGCAACGAACAGGCAATCGCCAGCGGTTGTGGCGAGATCGTGGTGCGCGACGGGTTTTATTCCTACGACAGCAAATACATCGACGACACGGCCGCGCAAGTGGTGGTCCCGGCCGATATCAGCGTCGAGGCCAGCGAGCGCATTCGGGCCATGGCGGTCGAGGCTTTTCATGTGCTCGGATGTTCCGGGCTGGCGCGGGTAGATGTATTCCTGACCGACAGCGGCGAAGTGCTGATCAACGAAATCAACTCGCTGCCCGGTTTCACCCGTATCAGCATGTACCCGAAACTCTGGCAAGCCGCGGGCATGACCTACAGCGAACTGGTTACGCGGCTGATTGAACTGGCGATGGAAAAGCATCAGGCGCGACGGGCGTTGAAAATCAGTCGTTGAAAGCGCCTGGACTACAACGTCACCCGCACATCATTTTGGCTATGCCGGCCTGATGTCTGAATACTATTGGAAAGGGCTTACCACCCGGTAAGCCCTCTTCCATTGCCACATCGTCGCATTTAATCCCCCAACGCTTCACCCTCGCGCCGAGGGTCTGCGCCGCCGGCCAATGATGCTTTGCCTTGCGCATCCTTGACCCGAACCACGGCCTGAGTGCCGCTGGTCATGTCTATCTCGTTCACGTTGTGGCCTTTGTCCTTCAGCGTCTGGATCAGCATGGGGCTGAATTGTCCGCGTTCCAGTTCGGTCGGGCCGTTGCGGCTGCCGAAGTTGGGCAGGTTGATGGCTGTTTGCGGGTCGAGGTTCCAATCGAGCAGGCCGATAGTGGATTTGGCGACGTATTCGATGATCTGCGAGCCACCGGGGGAGCCGATGCTGGCGAGGAATTCGCCGTTCTGACGATCGAAGATCAACGTCGGGGCCATGGAGGAGCGGGGGCGTTTGCCCGGTTCGACGCGGTTGGCGACCTTCTGCCCATTTTCCTCGGGGATGAATGAGAAGTCGGTCATTTCGTTATTGAGCAGAAAGCCCTGAACCATCACATGCGAGCCGAATGCCGATTCGATGGTGGTGGTCATCGAGACCGCGCCGCCCTGATCATCGACGGCGACGATTTGCGAGGTGGAAATGCGCAAAGGCGAACGGTCCGGCGCATAGGCGACCTGAATGCCCGGCGGTGTGCCCGGTTTGGCGGTGCCCATGCTGCGATCGCCGATCATGGCGGCTCGGCTGGCCAGGTAAGCCGGGTCGATCAGGCCTTTGACAGGCACCGGCACATAATCTGTGTCGGCCACGTATTGCGCGCGGTCGGCATAGGCCAGGCGCTCGGCTTCCGAGATCAGGTGCACGGCTTCAGGGGACGGTTCGATGCCGGCAGGGGCGCTGGTTTTCAGCGGTTTCATCGCGGCGAGTGCGAAGCGCTGATCGCGAGCTTCCAGGGCTTGCAACGTGCCGAGGATCTGCGCCACGGCAATTCCGCCCGATGACGGCGGCGGCATGCCGCACACCTGCCAGCGTTTGTAATCGCTACACAGGGGCGCGCGCTCCTTGGCGTTGTAGTTGGCCAGATCGACCAGTGACAGGCTGCCGGGATTGGCATGACTTTGGACCTTGGCCACGATTTCCTGCGCGACAGCGCCTTTGTACAACGCGTCCGGTCCTTCCTTGGCGATACGTTGGAACAACGCTGCCAACGGCGGATTTTTCAGCAGGGTGCCACTGGCTTTCGGGCTGCCGTCGGCATTGCGAAAGTAAGCCATCATCTCGGGGGAGCGAGCCATGGACGAGTCCGAGGCGATCAGCCCGTGCAGCCGTGGCGAGATGGCAAAACCTTGCTCGGCCAATTCGATCGCCGGTTCGAACAGTTGCGCCCATGGCAGGCGACCGTGTTTGCGATGGGCCAGTTCAAGCGCACGCAACACGCCCGGCGTGCCAACCGAGCGGCCGCCAATCTGTGCCTGGGTGAAGGGCATGGGTTGGCCATCGGCCTGCAGGAAAAGCTTCTCGGTGGCGCCAGCCGGTGCGGTTTCGCGGCCGTCGTAGGTGCGCACGGTTTTACCATCCCACAACACAATCAAGGCGCCGCCGCCGATGCCTGACGATTGCGGTTCGACCAGCGTCAATACCGCTTGCATCGCAATTGCGGCATCGATGGCCGAACCACCGCGACGCAGCATCTCGCGCCCGGCTTCGGCGGCCAGCGGGTTGGCGGCGGCTGCCATGTGTTTCGAGGCGTGGCGGGTCTGTAGATCGGTGCGATAACCGGAAGCGCTTTCCGGTGCGAGCGGCAGTGTCGGTACCGATGCGTTGTTGCAGGCGCCGAGGGTTATCGCGGCGGCGATCAGCGCAATGGCGGACACTCGATGGCGGTTCAAGCGCAAAACTGAGAACACGTGGGGCACTCCATCCGTGAGATAAACGATCCGGCGACTTTATCTACCGTCTTGCGGTGACGCAAACCGGCTCTCGCTGCAAAGATTGCATTGTGCTTCATCATCGGGCGGATTTTCTGTAGGGTCATTGCCAACAGGCAGGTCAGAAAACCAACTAGAGGCAGACATGCAGACCGAGTTTCCAACGCAGCCAAGTTACCGAGCTCAGCGCGAACAGTTTCTGGCAGCGGCCAGCGCGGCGGGTGCGACGCTGAGCGAGTACGCTCATCCGCTCAGAGGGCCGTTCGGTGAACCGCTGGCGACTGACGTGGCGGTGCTGGGGGATCCAGGTGCCAAGCGATTGTTGATCGCGTTGAGCGGCACCCATGGCGTGGAAGGCTTTTACGGTTCGAGTTGCCAGATCAAGTGGCTGCAGGAACTTGGCAAGCGCTCATTGCCGGCGGATGTGGCTGTGGTGATGATCCATGTAATCAACCCTTGGGGCATGGCGTGGCTGCGGCGGGTCAACGAAGACAATATCGACCTGAACCGCAATCACCTGAACTTCCAGCGCCCACTGCCGGACAACCAGGCTTACAACGCGCTGCATGACATCTATGCCTGCACGCAGTTGCGAGGCCCCGAGCGGGAGCGGGCCGATGCGTTGCTCGATGAACAGATTGCGCGACACGGCTGGCCAGCGGTGATGTCGATCGTCGAAGGTGGACAGCATGCTCACCCCGATGGCCTGTTTTATGGCGGGCTGGTGCCGAGCTGGTCGAATCGCACGTTGCACCGGATCATGCAAAAGCACATGAGCCATGCCGAGGTTGCCATGTGTTTCGATCTGCACACCGGCGCTGGTGAGTACGGGCATCCGATGTTATTGACCATAACCGAGTCTGCCTATCCGGCGCTGGCGGATGCGCAGGCGATCTATGGGCCGTGGCTCTACAGTTTGCAAACCGGCGCCGACACCTTGAGCGAAACCGGTGTGGCCGCGACGGCCACCGGCTATACCTCGCAGGCATTGCTCGATGCGCTGCCACAGGTGCGGTTGATGCCGTTTGTCATTGAGTGCGGGACGTATCCGGGCCCGGACGTGCATCGCCATCTGCGTGATGATCATTGGCTGCATCTGCATGGCAACCCAGGTGATGCGACAGGGCGCGAGATCAAGCTGAATCTGCTGGAGCAGTTTTATCCTGCCGACAACGATTGGCAGGCGATGGTCTGGTTGCGGACCTGGCAGATCTGGGAGCGAGCGCTGTCTGCATTGCCGACGGTTCGAACCTGATCGACGAGCGCAGCGGTTGAGGATCTCCTGTCACCGCGGCGCAGTTTTCTCGAGGCATAAAAAAACGGCCTACCTTGCGGTAAGCCGTTTTTAGTACTTGGTGGCTACACAGGGACTTGAACCCCGGACCCC
>NZ_RCOB01000037.1:0-14681 GCF_004307665.1 Pseudomonas sp. Sample_16 | reverse complement strand
GGCAAGCCAGCTCCCACAGGGGGCTGCAGTGACCACAAATGTTGTGAGCAACCAAGAACACTGTGGGAGCTGGCTTGCCAGCGATGAGGCCGGTAAACCCACCATCAAACCTTCTGATTCATCCGCTGACGCAAATACTCGATCACCGCTCCCCGCTCCCCGGCGAACTCGATCCGCGCGCCCTTCTTCTCGCGCTGAAAGGCGTACATCGGATCGTAATACTCGACCAGCAAGCCTTCGATCCAACCGCGGTGCAAATCCACCGCGCCGCTGCGCCCCTGCTCAATCAGCGCTTGTTCCATCAGGACCAGCATCCGTTGATGGCGCTCGCCACCCAGGCGCTTCTGCACGTTGTTCAGGCTCTCAAGCAAACGCTCGGAAAACAGCGTAAAGCCCTGGTCGCCATGTACGGCGATGAACTCGGCACACAGATCCACCACGTAATCGCGCAGGATTCGCTCGACCCGCCCCGACAGACTGTCTTCGAGCCAGACCATGGGAAACTGTTGCATCCCCTGATACAGCGGCAATGGCAGCGCACAACTGCCGACCGCGCGGCTCTCGTCTTCGAGCACGAATTGCTCATGACCGCGAGCGCGCTTTTTCAACACATCCACTGCCAGGCGATTCTCAAAGTCGATATTCGACGGCTGGCCCGTGGCGCGTTTGCCGAAACTGGAACCGCGATGATTGGCATATCCCTCAAGGTCCAGGCCGTTGCTCAGTTGATTCAGGACTTCGGTTTTGCCGGTGCCGGTCATGCCACCCAGCAATACGAAATCACACTGGGCAACGGCTTGATCGACAGTTTCCAGCAGGAAGGTACGCATGGCCTTGTAGCCGCCACCGACCCGCGGATAATCGATACCCGCCTCGTCCTTGAGCCATTGCTGAACGATCTGCGAACGCAGACCGCCACGAAAACAATAGAGAAGCCCATCGGGATGCGCCCGGGCGAACGCCGCCCAGGCCTGGATACGTTCGGCCTTGACGGCCCCGGACACCAGTTGATGGCCCAGTTCGATGGCGGCCTGCTGACCCTGTTGCTTGTAACAGGTGCCGATGCGCTGCCGCTCGTGATCGTTCATCAGTGGCAGGTTGACCACGCCGGGGAGCGAGCCCTTGGCAAACTCCACCGGTGCCCGGGCGTCCATCATCGGCCGGTCGTTGAGGAATATGTCGCGGTAATCGGTGCAGTCGACAGACATCAAGACACCTCGACCGCGTAGCTCTGTCGCTCGACCAGTTCACCGATCGGCGCCAGATCCAGACCCAGCTCGGCCGCCACGGCGAGAAATCCGGCATTGCCTTCGGGAGTGACGGCGATCAGCAGGCCGCCGCTGGTCTGCGGATCGCACAGCACGCGCTTGTGCAACTCCTGCAGGCGTCCGAGCTTGCTGGCGTAGCTGTCGAAGTTACGTAAGGTCCCACCTGGCACACAGCCCTGTTCAAGGTAGTACTCGACACCTGGCAAGCGCGGTACCCGATCGTATTCGATGCGCGCGGTCAGGTGGCTGCCGTCGGCCATTTCCACCAGATGCCCAAGGAGGCCGAAACCGGTGACGTCGGTCATCGCGGTCACGCCGTCGAGTTTGCCGAAGCGGCTGCCGGGCTTGTTCAGCGTACACATCCAGTCACGGGCCAGGCCGACATCGGCGCTGCGCAACTTGCCCTTCTTTTCGGCAGTGGTGAGGATGCCGATGCCCAGGGGTTTGGTCAGGTACAGCAAGCATCCGGCGGTGGCGGTGTCGTTACGCTTCATGTGGCGTTTTTCCACCAGCCCGGTGACCGCCAGGCCGAAGATCGGCTCCGGCGCATCGATGGAGTGGCCGCCGGCCAGTGGAATGCCGGCCTCATCGCACACCGAACGCCCGCCGCGGATCACTTCGCGGGCAATTTCCGGTGCCAGCACGTTGACCGGCCAGCCGAGGATCGCGATGGCCATCAACGGATCGCCGCCCATGGCGTAGATATCGCTGATGGCATTGGTCGCGGCAATGCGACCGAAATCGAAGGGGTCATCGACGATCGGCATGAAAAAATCCGTGGTCGACACCACGCCGCGCTCTTCATCGATGGAGTAGACCGCCGCGTCATCGCGCGAGGCATTGCCGACCCAGAGTTTCGGGTCCAGGTTCTGCGCACCGCTGCCGGCCAGAATCACTTCCAGTACTTGTGGGGAAATCTTGCAACCGCAGCCAGCGCCGTGGCTGTACTGGGTCAGGCGAATCGGCTCGCTCATCAGGGGCACCTCGTTGGGTCAATGGCGCCGATTCTAGCAGAGCACGACAGGGGTGAAGCCGAGGTAAAAAAAACCGCCCTTACGGGCGGTCAAGCATTGCAGAAGCGAATCAGAAGCCGAGGCTGAAGCTGATGGTCATCGCATGATCATCGCCATCGCCAGAGACCTGCCCCGAATAGCCGATGCCGAGTTTGCCGGTCGGGCTGATCTGGAAGTCCAGCCCGGCTTCGAGCACGGCACTGTCCTTGGCAATGGGCACGCCTTGCACGGTGTACGAGGCGCCACCGTCGATGAAGGTCATGTCAGCGTCGGGCTTGGTGTCACCGAAGGCGTGACGCCAGCCAATGGCGCCACGCGGGGTGAACTGTCCGCCGTTGGCCAGGGTGATGCGTTTGCCGGCACGCAGGCCCAGGGTGGAGAACGTGATGTCCTGGTCGGCATCGGCGCTCAGGCGCCCCACCCCGCCTTTTTCCTTGGCCTTGTCGCTGTCGTAGTTGACGTAGGCGAGGCCGGCGAACGGCTCCAGCGCTGTGCCGGCCGCCTCGACGGTGTAACCGACTTCACCGAACACCTGGGCGCTGCGCGCGTCGTAATCGGCTTCCAGTCGATCGTTGTAGGCACCGACGCTGACGTCGCGCTTGCTCTCGATGTCGTGCCAGCTGTAAGCCGCGCCAAGGCGCACGGCCAGTGCATCGAACTGCGAGTTCAGGTACGCCGCCAGGTGGTAGCTCTCCACTGTGGCGCTGGAGTGTCGATCATGGGCATCGAGGTCACTGCGGGTGTAGCCGGCGGCCATCCCCGCGCGCCACTGGTCATCAAGTTGCTTGTCGGTGCCAAGCATGAACCCGCTGAGGTTGCGATCCAGCTTCGCGCTATTGCTGTCGCCATCCGACTCACCCCACGCCCCCAGGGCACGGACCCAACCGACCATCTCGCCGTGGCAGCCGCTGCTGCTCAACTGATTGTCGCTGGGCGCGAGGGCGTTGCGTGGGTCGTTTGCTGCGCTGCACGACGGCTGGCGCATACGGTCGTTGACCGCGTCGCGTACGTAGCGTGAGTCCTCGAGAATCGCGCTGGCGGTACTCGCGTGGATTTCCCCGGACAGATTGTCGAAGGCGCTACGCGCGTCAGCGACACTGAGGTTGAGGATCTCGTTCTGCAACGCCGCCCCCGCCGGGCCATTGTTCGACAACGCCGTGGCGGTGTTGAACTGGTTGCCGGTCGCGGCCACGTCGGCAAACGAGTTGCCGTTGCGACTGACCGCCAGGTTCACCGCATTCGCGTCATACACCAGCGCTGTGTCGAGGAATGCGTATTGCGGCAGATCGGTGGTACTGAAGGTCCCCGAGACGCCACCGCCAGCGCTGATCAGTGAATACGTGGTGTTGCCGGTGAACGGTGCCAGGCTGGTCACTTGCAGGCCGCCACCGAGGACCGCGGTGCCGCCCACCACCAGCGGCGTGGCGGTCGGCGAGCTGACCGTCAGCGCCAGCACACCATCGGCAGCGTTGGTCAGGTTACCGGTAACGCTCAAAGTGCCATCAGCCCCGCCGGATGCAACAACGCCATGGTTGTCCACCGCGCCAACGCTGCCGTTACCACTGAGGCCGGCGCCATTGGCCACGGTGATCTGTCCACCGAGCGACGCGCGTGCTGCGAGACTACCGACTTGCAGCACGCCCTGATCCACCGAGACAGTACCGTTGAACGGCTGGTTACCGGTGAGCAACAAGCGCCCGGCACCGCGCTTGGCCAGCCGACCGGTGCCGCTGAGCACACCGTTGAACTGGCCGTTGGCACTCTGCTGGAACACCAATTGCGCATAGTTGAGGATGTTGCCTTGCAGGCTGGTGGTGTTGCCGATCAGCGTACCGCCACTGACGGTAGTACCGCCGCTGTAGGTGTTGGCAGCGCTGAGCAACAGCGTGCCGGAATCAAGCTTTTCGATGCCGCCAGTGCCAATTAGCGGTACGGCAATTTCCGTAGTCGCCCCCGCATTCACCCGCACTGGAGCAAGGCTGCCATCCGCGCCGTTTACCGGCGTCAGTGCGCCGTCAGCAGCCGGCACCAGACTGTAACCGCTACCGAGGAACTGCAACCCGGTGAAGCTTTGGTTGCCTTGCACAGTGACGGTACCGCCCTGCCCGCCGAATACGGCGAACTGGCCGTTGGCGCCCAATGCCTGGGTACCGGTCGGATCGGTCCAATTGGTGCCCGGTCCCCAAACGCCGCTGCCGCCACCGATGCTGCCGTCCGGGTTGGTTTTGCCACCGTTCCAGAACTGCACTTCACCCGGCGTGCCTTGCACCAACAGGTTGATCTGATTGGCCATGGCTGTTTGCAGACTCAGGTTCGCCGCCGATACCGGCAGGCTGCCGTAGACCAGACCGTTGTCGGTCAGGCTGCCGCCGTAGCTGAACAGTTGATAAACGCCCGTGCCGAAGCCGCCGGCATTGCTGATGTTCAACGTACCGTCGAGGGTCAGGTCCCCGGCGACATTGACCACTGTCGTCGAGCTGGCCGCCGAGCCAAGGCTGAAGTCCAGGTTCGTGCCCGAGGACAACGCCAACGAGCCTACCGACAACGGCGTCGCACTGCCGCCACCGAGCAGCGTCGCGCCACTGGCCAGTTGCAACGCCCCACCGATCTGGCCGCTGCCGCCGACGGTCGCGCCGCTGGCAACATCGACGTTGGCACTGTTGAGCACGCCATTGACCAGCAGCCTGCCAGCCTGCACCGAAGTGTTGCCGGTGAAGGTGTTGTTGCCGGTCATGAGCAATTCACCGCTGCCGGTTTTGCTCAAGGTGCCCGTACCGGTTAGGTTGCCGGTGTAGCTGCCGGCGCTGTTCTGCTCAAAGGTCAGCGCGGCGTTGTTGACGATCGCCCCTTGCAGGCTGCTGGTGTCGCCACGTGTGCTGCCTGCGTTGAGGGTGGTACCGCCGCTGTAGCTGTTGGCGCCACTGAGCAGCAGGTCGCCCGCGCCGTTTTTCACCAGGCTGCCGCTGCCGGTGATCGCACCGATCAGGCTGGTGTTCTGATTGCCGGCGAGGGTCAATTGCGCGCCGAGGTTGATGGCGTTGGCCAGTTGCAGTGCCGAAGTGCTGTCGAGGGTGCCGTTGCCGAGCACACTCAGCGCCCCGCTGCTGATGGCGCTGTTGTTGCCGAGGATCAGCGTGCCGCCGTTGAGCTGGGTGCCACCGCTGTAGGTGTTGCTGCCGTTGAGGGTCAGGCTCGAAGCGCCGGTCTTGATCAGGCTGCCGCTGCCGCTGACAACGCCGGCGAGTGTCAAGGCGTTGGAGCCAGTCACGTTCAATCCACCATTGAGCACTACGTCATTGCCGAGGGTGACGACGGTGTTGCTGTCCAGCGCCGTACCGTTGGCGGCGGTCAAGACGCCTGTGCCGAGGGCGGCGTTGTTGCCGACCACGATCTTGCCGCCATTGAGCGCGGTGCCGCCGGTGTAGCCGTTGGCGGCGTTAAGCACCAGGGTGCCGGTGTCGTACTTGCCGAGGGTGCCGGCGCCGTTGAGCGCTACGCCGATGGTTGCTGTAGCGTTCGGATCGACACGCACCGAAGCGTTGCCCAGGGAACCGTTGACCAGACTCAGCGAGCCCGCCGTGCCGTTTTGCAGGCTGTAGCCATCGGTGACGAACTGCATGCCGGTGATGGTTTGCGCGCCGTTGACGGTCACGGTGCCGGCAGCGCCCTGGAACACCGCGAAGTTATTGGTCCAGGCCTGATTGGTGGTGCCGTTGACGTCGGTCCAGTTGGTGGTGCCGGTGCCCCAGGTGCCGCTGCCGCCATCCACTGAACCGTTGGCCACCAGTTGATTGCCATCCCAGAACTGCACGGTGACGCCCGGTGCGCTGACCAGCAGGTTGATCTGGTTGGCCAGCGCGGTTTGCAGGGTCAGATCGCCCGGAGTGACGCTGCCCGGCAGCGTGCCGATCAACAGGCCGTTGTCGGTCAAGCCTCCGGTGTAGTTGATCAAGCGATACACGCCGCTGCCGAAGCCGCCGATGTCGCTGACATTGAGGGTGCCGTCCAGGGTCAGGTTGCCGCCGACATTGACCAGCGCGTTACCACCACCGGACACCGGTGTGCCGAGGCCGACATCGAAGTTGGAGTTGCCATTGAATACCAGCGAACCCACCGACAGTGTGCTGCCGGTAACCCCGGCCAGGTGACCGCCATCGGCCACCGTCACTGCCCCGCCGAGCGTGCCGCTGCCGCCCAGGGTGCCGCCGCTGTTGACCAGCACATTGTCGCTGGCCAGCGAACCGTTGACCTGCAAGGTGCCGGCATTGACGTTGGTATCACCGGTGAGGGTGTTGTTGCCGGTCAGTGTCAATGTGCCGATGCCCAGTTTGGTCAACCCGCCCCTGTCGATACCGTCCCTGAGGACGCCTGCGAAGGTGCTGCTCTGGTTGTTGCCTCCGATGCTCAGGGTGTCAAAGTCACCGATGCCAACCGTGCCGTCACCGGTCAGGCTGCCGATGCTGGTCGAATCACCGATGTTGAGCGTGGTGCCGACCGCAAGGTTGACGGCGGCGTTATCGCCCAGCGCAGTGCTGCCAAGCGTGTTCAGGCTCCCGGCCTGCACATCGATCAGACCGTTGAAGGTGTTGTTGCCGCTGAGCGTCAGGACCGCCAGACCGTTCTTGGTCAACGTGCCACTGCCGGCGATCACGCCGCCCAGCGTCAGGCCAAGGTTGCCGGCGATGCTCAAATTGGCGTTGACGTTGAGGTCGTTGGCCAGCACCAGCGGCGCATTGTTGTCGAGGCTCGAAGCGCCGGCCACGGTCAGCGCCCCGGAGCCCAGTGAAGCGCCGGTGCCAAGGGTCAGCGTTCCGGCATTCAACGTGGTGCCGCCGCTGTAGGTGTTGATGCCGTTGAGGGTCAGGCTGTAGGCGCCGTTCTTGATCAGCCCACCGGCGCCGCTGATCACACCGGCGAGAGTCAGGTTGTTGCTGCCGGCGTTGCTCAGGGTGGCGTTGAGCACCACGTTGTTGCCCAGGTTGATCGCACCGTTGCTGTCCAGCGACGAGGCGCCGGCCACGGTGAGGTTGCCCAGGCCCAGCGCCGAATTGCTGCCTGCGATAAGGGTGCCAGCGTTGAGGGTGAGGCCGCCGAGGAAGTTGTTATTGCCGCCGAGGGTCAGGTTGGCCGCGCCGTTTTTGCTCAGACTGCCAGCGCCGTTGATCGTGCCGGCAAGGGTCAGGTCCGCCGTGCCGCCGACGCCGAGGTTGCCGGCCAGGTTCACCGCGTTGTTCAGCGATACCGCAGTGGCGGCATCCAGCGTGGTGCCGCCCGCGGCGTTCAGGGTGCCGGAACCCAACGCCGAGTTGGATGCCAGAATCAGTCCGCCTGCGTTCAAGGCCACCGGCCCGAGGAAAGCGTTGTTGCCGCCGAGGGTCAGATTTGCGGCGCCGTTCTTGATCAGCCCGCCGGTGCCGCCAATCACGCCATTGAGGGTCAGTGCGTTGCTGCCGACCACGGTGAGGTTGCCGTTAAGGGTGGCGGCGTTGCCAAGGGTCACGGCCGTATTACTGTCGAGTTGTGTGCCGGCGTTGGCGATCAGCGTACCGCTGCCCAGCGCGGTATTGCTGCCGACCACAATCTTGCCGCCGTCCAGTTGCGTGCCGCCGCTGTAGGTGTTGGCACCGTTGAGCACCAGGGTGCCGCTGTCGAGCTTGTTGAGAATGCCGCTGCCATCGATGTTGACGCCGAGGGTGGCGGTCACGCCCGGATCGACCCGTACCGCCGTGGTACCGCCAGTGCCGTTCACCGCAGTCAATTGCCCCGCCGCGCCGTTCACCAGGTTGTACCCGTCGGTGAGAAATTGCATGCCGGTGAACAGTTGCGTGCCGTTGACCGTCACCGTGCCGGCCGTGCCCTGGAACACCGCGAAGTCGCCGGCCCACGGCTGGTTGATCAATCCGTTGGCATCGGTCCAGTTAGTGCCGACGGCATTCCATGAGCCGCTGCCGCCATCGACGACGCCGTTGGCAATCGTCTGACTGCCGTCCCAGTAGCGGATGTTTGCATTAGGCGCCGACACTTCAATATTGATCTGATTGGCTACGCCGGTCTGCACCAGCAGATCGCCGAGGCCGTAGCCGACCGGTACGCTGGCCACATCAAGACCCAGGTTGGTCAGGGCACCGGTGTAGTTGAACAGGCGATACACGCCGACGCCGAAACCACCGGCATCGGTGACGTTGAGGTTACCGTCGAGCGTGAGGTTGCCGCCGACGTTCATCAGCGACGTGGTCGCCGGTGTCCCCAGCGCCACGTCAACGTTGCTGCCGGCCGCGAGGGTCAGTGCACCGGCGGACAGTTGGTTGCCCGAAGACAGCGCCAGATGGCCGCCACTGTTGACGTTGACCGTACCGAGCGCCGAACCGCTACCGGTCAGGGTACCGCCGGTGTTGACGTTGAGCTGGGCACTGGCCAGCGAACCGCTGAGATCGACAACCCCGCCATTGATCGCGGTGTTGCCGGTAATGCCGTTGATGCCAGTGAGGTTCAAGGTGCCGGTGCCGACCTTGATCAGGCCGCCGCTGCCGCTGAGATCGCCATCGAAGGTGCTGGTGACGTTGCCGCTGCCCACGGTCAAGGTGTTGCTGCCGGTCAGTTGCACACTGCCGCTGCCGGTCAGCGTGCCGAGGCTGGCGTCGCTGCCCAGATTCAGCCCGGCGCCGGCGCTGATGTTCACGCCGGAAGTATTGCCCAGCGCATTGGTGTTGAGCGTGGTGACGCTGCCGGAAACGATATTCAGCGCACCGCTGAAGGTGTTGTTGCCGGCCAGGGTCAGGTCCGACAGGCCGTTTTTGGTCAGGCTGCCGGCGCCGTCGATGATGCCGTTGAGGCTCAGGTCGTTGTTGCCCGCAACAGTCAGTCCGGCGTTCAACGTGATCGCGTTGCCGATGCCGAACGATGCGCTGTTATCCAGCGTCGCGGCGCCGCCGACAATCAAGGCGCCACTGCCCAGGCCATTGGCATTGCCCAGGGTCAGCGTACCGGCGTTGAGGGCGGTGCCGCCGCTGAAAGTGTTGTTGCCGTTGAGGGTCAGGTTGGCCGCGCCGTTCTTGATCAATTGGCCGGTGCCGCTGGTTACGCCACCGAGGGTCAGGTTTTGCGTTCCAGCCACGGTCAGCGCGGCATTCAGGGCCACCGCGTTGTTGAGGCTGACCAGCGGCGAGTTGCTGTCCAGTGTCGCGGCGCCAGCGACGGTCAACGCGCCGGAACCCAATGCTGAACTGTTGCCGACGGTCAAGGTACCGGCATTGAGTGTGGTGCCACCGAGGTAATTGTTGGCCGCGTTGAGAATCAGATTCGCCGCACCGTCTTTCACCAGGCTGCCGGCGCCGCTGACCAGACCGGTCAGGGTCAAGTTAGCTGTGCCGCCGACGTTCAGAGCGCCCGCGAGCGCTACCGCATTGTTCAGGCTGACGGCGGTGTTGGTGTCCAGCGTGGTGCCTGCCGCCGCGTTCAAAGTGCCGGAGCCCAGCGCGGTGTTGCTGCCGACAATCAGCTTGCCGCTGTTCAGCGCGGTGTTGCCGAAATAGGAGTTAGCGCCGTTGAGGATCAGGTCGGCGGCGCCGTTCTTGACCAATCCACCGATACCAGCCACCACACCACTGAGGGTCAGCGCGTTGCTGCCGCCCAGAGTCAGCGTGCCGCCGAGATTGACGTTGTTGGCCAAGGTCGCTGCGGTGTTGGCATCCAGCGTGGTGCCGTTCGACGCGTTCAACGCGCCGATGCCAAGCGCGGTGTTGGAGCCAACGATCAGTGAGCCGGCGTTCAACGACGTGGTGCCGGTGTAAGTGTTGGCGCCGTTGAGGGTCAGGCTCGAGGCGCCGGTTTTGATCAGGCCGTTGCCGCCACTGATCACGCCGTCGAGAGTCAGCGCATTGGCGCCGCCAGCGGTGAGGTTGGCGTTGAGGGTGATCGCATTGGCCAACGTCACTGCCGAACTGCTGTTGAGGCTCCCCGCCCCGGCCACGGTCAGGGCGCCGGTGCCCAATGCCGCGGCGTTGCCGACGGTCAGGCTGCCGGCGTTCAGCGTGGTACCGCCGCTGAAGGTGTTGGCATTGTTGAGGGTCAAGTTGGCCGCGCCATTCTTGAGCAACTGGCCGGCACCGTTGATCACACCGGAAAGGGTCAGGCCGCTGGTGCCGCCGATGGTCAGGGTACTGCTGTTGAGGTTGACGTTATTGCTCAGATTGACGGCGCTGTTGCTGTCCAGCGTGGATACATCGATGACGTTCAGCGCACCGCTACCCAATGCCGCCGCGTTGCCCACGGTGAGGGTACCGGCGGCCAGCGTGGTACCGCCGAGATAGGTATTGGCGCCGTTGAGAATCAGGTTGGCGAAACCGCGCTTGGTCAACCCGCCACTGCCACTGATCACACCGCCGAGGGTCAGGTCAGCGCTGCCCCGGACTTCCAGGTCACCGCCCAGTGACACCGCATTGGTCAGCGCGACCGTGGTGCTGGCTTCGAGCCTGGTGCCTGCGGCGGCGGTCAAAGCGCCGGTACCCAGCGCAGTGTTGCTGCCGACGATCAAAGTCCCGGCATTGAGCGCGGTACCGCCGGAGAAGCTGTTGTTGCCGCTGAGGGTCAGGTCTGCCGTGCCATTCTTGATCAGGTTGCCGGCGCCACTGATTACCCCACCCAGACCCAGCGCCTGAGTGCCACCAATGGTCAGATCCGCCGCCAGCGCTACGGCGTTGGCCAGGGTCACTGCAGTGGTCGCATCCAGCGTCGTGCCGGCCGCCGCGTTCAACGCGCCTGTGCCGAGCGCGGTGTTGCTGCCGACGAACAGGCTACCGGCATTGAGCGCGGTATTGCCGGCGTTGGTGTTGTTGCCGGTCAGGGTCAGGCTGGCGCTGCCACTTTTGCTGATACCGCCGGTGCCGGACAACACGCCTGCCAGGGTCAGGGCATTGCTGCCGAGTACATTCAGGGTGCCGGTCATCGCGATGTTGTTGGCCAACGTGACGTTGGCGGTGCTGTCCAGACTGGTGCCGGCGGCGGTGTTCAGCGCGCCGCTGCCCAACGAATTGTCGTTGGTCACCAGCAGGCTGCCGGCGCTGAGCGTGGTGGTGCCGGTGTAACCGCTGTTGGCACCGCTGAGGGTCAGGCTGCCAGTGCCGGTTTTGGTAATGCCGCTACCGCCGCTGATCAGACCGCCGAGGGTCAGTGCTCCCGTGCCGCCAGCCGTCAATGTGCCGCCGAGGCTGATGGCATTGCTCAGGTTGATCGTGCCGGGTGCGCTCAGGGTTGTCGCGCCGGTCACATTGAGGGTACCGGTACTGAACGCCTGATTGTTACTCACCTGCACCGTGCCGCCGTTGAGCGTGGTGTTGCCCAGATAAGTGTTGGCGGCGCTTAAGTTCAACTGGCCGGAGCCGATCTTGGTCAGGCCACCGCTGCCCGATATCACGCCGCTCAACGTCGTGGCGTTGGTACCTTGCAAGGTCATGCCACCAGCCCCCAGCGAAATCAGGTTGCTGATGTTCAAGCCGGCGTTGCTGGCTTGAATGATCCCGCCGTTGGAGGTCAGCACGCCGCTGCCAAACGTGGCGTTGTTGTTGAATTGAGCGACGCCGCCATTGAGCGTGGTCGCGCCGCTGACCAGCGGCCCCTGCAAAGTCCAGGTGCCGCTGTTGATGGTCAGGTTGTTGAAGTTGACGTAGGTCGCGCTGGACGCCGTGCCGACGCCGGTGGTGCCACCGCCGACACCCACGGGGTTTTGCAGGATCAGGCGGTTGGTGCCGCCGGCACCGCCATCGACGGTGCCGGTCGGGGCGAAAGTCAGGTTGATGCCAATCAGTCCGCCAAGCCCCACCGAAATCTGAACGCCGTCACCCACCTGCACCGAAGAACCGGTCACTGCCGTGAAGGTGTTGGTGCTGCTCGCCCCCATCGACACGCCGCCAGTGATGGCGCCGGCGTTGGTAAAGGTGTTGCCCGCCGCCGAAGTCTCGAACGCGATCCGGCCATTGATCACGCCGGTGCTGCTGTTGGTCATGTTGACCTGCGAGCCGCCGTAGACGCCGATCACCGGCGTATCCGCCAGGGTGATGCCGCCTATCGACAAACCCGTCGAGGTAATGGTGCCGTTGTTGGTGATGCTGGTAGTGCCCGCAGCGGCGTTGTTCACGCCGATGGCCAGGCCGTCAATGCTGGTCAGGTTCAGCCCCAGCAGCATTCCCGTGCCTCGGATGATCCCGGAAGCATTGTTGAGCACGTTGACGGTACTGGTGGCACCACTGCCGATGAACGCACCGCCACTCAACACCGAAACCAGACCCAGCAGCGCCGGGTCGATCGTGCCGGAGTTGTTCAGGCTGATGTTCACCCCGGTCAGGTCCATGACATGGCCGCCGAGGGTTGCGTTCATCTGCGCCCCGGCGTTGACGTTGATCGTCAGGCCGTTGGTGGCACTGCTGAAGTTGTTGAGAAACAGCGGCAGGGATGGCACGCCGGTACAGGTCACCGTTGAGCCGGCTGTCGAGCAGGTGGCCAACGCGGGTGTGCTCACACCGCCGAACAGCCATCCGGCGACGCTTAGCTGCACAGCAAGGGAAAGTGGGGAAAAACGCGAAAAAACCAGGGCAATGCCAAACCTTGCTTCCACGGGAACTCCTTTCGTGGCCAAACCACTTCAATCCATGAAGGGCAGATAGCAATGACGGTAAACCGTTACGTGCTGTCAGAACTGCTACGACCCAAAACTGTTTCACTCCCGAAACACCTTAGTTGACGTTCGCTGATGGGCTAGTTGTCAAATAGTGCTAGTACTTTGGTGCTATCGGTGGCGAATGCGTCGGTTTTGTTGGAGTTTCGCTTGTTAATCCGGCAAAAAACCTGTTGATCACAAGGCAGCGGTGGCGAGCAATTTCACTTGTACAGAACCGTAAATTTGTACGACAAGCCCAGTGCTCATTCAGGATGGGAGCTCTTCATGATCGTCACCGTCCGACAATCCGAATGAATTTTCCGAGTGGCCTGCGATCCCTCTAATACAACAGGGAGGATCCAGGGCTTTATGAATAACGCAAAACTTTTCGTCATCGAGTACACCCTTCATGGCGCCCCAAAATCGTTCATTATCCGTCTGGACAAGATGGATAACGCCGAAGCCTGGCATTGGGCGAGCTGCGACGCGGGAGTCGGGCGTATCCCGCGCTTCGGCCGCGAAAAAGTGCAAAAGACCAGCAAGCCGATGGCGGAGAAATTCGGGGTGGAGAACGTCAAATGGCGGCCGGCGAATTGAATCTCGGCGGGCACGGGGGAATAGGCATGACAGGTACAACCATCAGCCAACCGGCGCATCTGGACTACGGGCTGGATACGCTGTTCGGTCGCGTCACCAAAAGCGCTGAATGCCGGGTTGGCCTGGAACAGGTCGAACATGCGCCGGACCGCTTCGCCGTGCGCATCACGGCGCCCTTGCCCGAAGACCTGGAACAGGCAAAAACCGTGGTATTGAGAGTCGAGGGACGTCGCCTGACCGGCACCGTTCGCCACAGTGAACGGTTGGACGATAACAGTCTGAAACTGGAAGTGGAGCCCGATTAGGCTCCACATTCCTGCGCACGGCTAACGATTGTCAGTGAGCGCACTTGCAGCCTTGATGACTGCATTCCTCGCCGTGTTCGTGATGCTTGGCGCAGGCTTCACAGCAATAGTGCTTGCCGTGACGCACAATCGGATGCTCGCCGAGCTTGCAGTTGCATTTCGGACAGTCACAGGTACGGTCGTCGGTCATGGAGCTGACTCCTTTTGCAGTGGTCGTCAGGGCTTTAGAAACAGCCCATCCAACCAGTGTAGGAGTTGCTCGGAGACACGCACGATGATTGGCCCGGCCGCCATCGCCGGCAAACAGCTCCCACAGGGATAGAGTACATCTGCCAGAGGTTGGATGGCTGTCAGGCCGCCATCGCTGGCAAGCCAGCTCCCACAGGGACAGAGGACATCTGGCAGAAATTGGTTGGCTGGCAGGCCGCCATCGCTGGCAAACCAGCTCCCACAGGAGAGCAAAAGCAAAAGCAAAACGCCATACAACCACCGTTGCTTCTCACCACTCAACAGGCCGAGCGTTAGCTCGCCTGCCGCTTTTGATCTTGATCCACCCGCCCCCTCGGCAGGCTGAGTGGAGGCGTTTATCCGGGGGTGGGCGCGTAGCGCCGTGCGGCGCAGCCGCACACATCGAGAGGAGGTCGTCGCGAAGCAGACCGGAGGCGATGCCCCCGGATGAATGCCGGAGCGAAGGTACCCCGAGCCTTAGCGAGGGGCCGTACGTCAGGGGCGAGCGTTTTTTTGCTTACTTTTTTGCTGGGCCGGCACTCCGGCGCTTGAAAAAAAAGTGAGTCGCCGTAAGGGCGAAACCCTAAGCCGCCGTTACCGCAGCAACGGATATGTACAC
>NZ_RCOB01000024.1:0-14694 GCF_004307665.1 Pseudomonas sp. Sample_16 | reverse complement strand
GTTCGACCATCAGTGCCGCCAGCGGGCCGTAGCACATGGCGGAGATGATGATCAGTGCCACGATCAATGCGACGATCATTGGCTTGTTGATTTGCTGCATGTCGGCCTGTTGCGGGTAACCGGCGAGGGTGACCGCGCCGCGCAATGCGGCTTCGTCGAAACCGTCGATCTTCACGTCGCCCACGCTGACTTGCACGCCGCTGCCGGCTGGAGCCGCCGCGCTGGCGTAGGGCAAGCCTTGCTTGACGAGGAAGGTCTTGACCTTGTCGCAGGGGCTATCAAATTTCGCCTTGCCGACCGGGTCGAACTGGAAGGTGCAGGTGGCCGGGTCAGCCAGCACGGTGATCGGTGCCTGGCGGCTGGCCAGGTCAATCGCCGGGTTGGCGTAGTGGGCCAGGGTCTTGAAGATCGGGAAGTACAACACGGTCGCCAGCAACAGGCCGAGCATCAGCACCGGTTTGCGTCCGACCTTGTCCGACAGCCAGCCGAAGAAGATGAAAAACGGCGCGCCGATGGTCACGCTGACGATCAGCAAGCCATTGGCCACGGCCGGGTCCATTTTCAGGAACTGGGTGAGGAAGAACAGCACGTAAAACTGTGCCGCATAGAAGGTCACGGCTTGGCCGGCGTTGATGCTGAACAGGGCGATCAGCACGACCTTGAGGTTTTCCCATTTGCCGAAAGAATCGCGGATCGGCGATTTGCACAGCTTGCCTTCTTCCTTCATTTTCACGAAGGCGGGGGATTCATGCAGGCTCAGGCGAATCCAGGTCGAGATGCCCAGCAGAATGATCGAAAACAGGAACGGAATGCGCCAGCCCCAGACTTCGAACTGATCACCGGTGAAGTAGCGGCAACCGAGTACCACCAGCAGCGACAGCAACAGGCCGAGGGTGGCGGTGGATTGAATCCAGCTGGTGTGGAAGCCGCGTTTGCCGATGGGCGCGTGTTCCGCCACATAGGTCGCGGCGCCACCGTATTCACCGCCCAGGGCCAGGCCCTGGAGCATGCGCAGCACCACGAGAATGATCGGCGCGGCAATGCCGATGCTGGCGTAGGTCGGCAGCAAGCCGACGCAGAAGGTCGCCACGCCCATGAGAACGATGGTGGCGAGGAAGGTGTATTTGCGTCCGATCATGTCCCCCAACCGGCCAAACACCAGGGCACCGAATGGCCTGACGATAAACCCGGCGGCAAAGGCCATCAGGGCAAAAATGAACGCCGTGGTGTCGTTGACTCCGGCGAAAAACTGTTTGCTGATGACCGCCGCGAGGGCGCCATAGAGGAAAAAGTCATACCACTCGAACACTGTTCCAAGTGACGAAGCGAAGATGACTTTCTGGGTTTCCTGGCTGGTGCCCTCGCTGCGCACGGCTTCCAGGGGCTGAACGTGTTCTGACATATCGGTATCCCTCACAGTGATTGTTTTTGTTGTTCCACTGATGTTGCGTATTCCTTGCAGGGGGTGATGCTCGATGTCCGTGAAACCAGTAACGTCCCTGTGGGAGTGGGCTTGCCCGCGATTGGGAAGGGTCAGTCAGCATGAATGTTGACTGTCATGCCGTCATCGCGGGCAAACCTGCTCCCACAGGGATGGTGTTTGCAGCATTTAAAATCATGTGTGCCGCTTTCTCCGCGATCATCAGCGTAGGCGAACAAGTGTTGCCGGAAGTGATGCGCGGCATGATCGACGCGTCGGCGATGCGCAGGCCGGGAATGCCATGCACGCGCAGATCGGCGTCGACCACCGCGTCTGCGTCGTTGCCCATCCGACAAGTGCCCACCGGATGGAAAATCGTGGTGCCGATGCGCGCGGCGGCTTCGTGCAGTTGTTCTTCGCTTTGCAGCTTGTCTCCCGGCAGATATTCGACCGGTTTGAACGCCTTCAGGGCCGGTGCGGCAACGATGCGCCGGGTCAGGCGAATCGCATCGGCGGCGACCCGCAAGTCTTCCGGATGGCTCAGGTAGTTGGGTTGTATCAGCGGTGATTCCTGCGAGTTGGCCGAACGGATCTCCACCCGGCCACGGCTCTGCGGACGCAAGTCACAGACCGACGCGGTAAACGCCGGGAACGTATGCAATGGCTCACCGAAGCGCTCCAGCGACAGTGGTTGCACGTGGTATTCAAGATTGGCCGAGGTCTGCTCCGGACCGGAGCGGGCAAACGCACCGAGCTGGCTCGGCGCCATCGACAGCGGGCCGCTGCGGTCGTACAGGTAACGCAGGCCCATGCCCATTTTGCCCCACAGGCTGCCAGCGATTTGATTGAGGGTGCGGGCGTTTTCCAGTTTGTAGATCAGCCGCAGTTGCAGATGGTCCTGCAGGTTGCCGCCGACGCCGGGCAGTTCATGGACGACGCCGATGCCCAAGCGTTGCAGCAGCGGGCGAGGGCCGATACCGGAACGTTGCAGAATGCTTGGCGAGCCCACGGAACCGGCGCAGAGGACGATTTCCCTGCGCGCCTTGAAAGTTTTCGGCTGATTTTGCCAGCGGGCGCTGACCGCTGACGCGCGGCCGTTTTCCAGCAATACGCGGTCAACTTCAACGCCGGTCAACACGGTCAGATTGGCGCGGTTGCGCACCGGTTTGAGGAATGCCTTCGCCGCGTTCCAGCGGATGCCGGCCTTCTGATTGACCTGGAAGTAACCGCAACCTTCGTTGTCGCCCTGGTTGAAGTCATCGATACTGGCGATGCCGCTTTGCTCGGCAGCGCCGCGAAACGCATCGAGAATCGGCCATGACAAACGCTGGCGTTCGACCCGCCAGTCGCCGCTGGCACCGTGAAATTCGGAGTCGCCGGCAAAATGGTTTTCGCTTTTCTTGAACAGCGGCAACACGTCCTGCCAGCGCCACCCGGGGTTGCCTTCGGCTGCCCAGCCATCGTAGTCCCCGGCCTGGCCACGCATGTAGATCATGCCGTTGATTGACGAGCAGCCGCCCAGCACTTTGCCCCGTGGGTAACTCAGGGCGCGCCCCTGCAGGCCAGGTTGAGCTTCGGTCTTGAAGCACCAGTCGGTGCGCGGGTTACCGATGCAGAACAGGTAACCCACGGGAATATGAATCCATGCATAGTTGTCGCGGCCACCGGCTTCGAGCAACAGAACCCGGTGTTGTGGGTTGGCCGATAGCCGATTGGCCAGCAAACACCCGGCGGGACCGGCCCCGACCACGATGTAATCGTATTCATCAAGGGAAGACTGCATCCCTGACCTCGTTTTGTTGTTCTTGTTGTCGGTCATCCTAGTTGTTAGCTTTCGTCAAAAGAATGTTAGTTTTTGCGCAGCTGCTGTGCGTTTTTAAACAGCGACGACCTAAGGATGGACGATGTTCGACTGGAATGACCTGCGGTTTTTTCTCGAATTGCAGCGCAGCGGGCGTTTGCTTACCGCTGCCCGCCGTTTGAACACCACGCACGCCACCGTGGCGCGGCACATCGAGGCCATCGAAAAGAGCCTCGGCACCGCGCTGTTCGTGCAGCATGCCCAGGGGTATGAACTGACCCCGTCCGGCGAAGCGCTGCTCAAGCATGCGGAAGCCATGGAGAATGTCGCGCTGTTGGCACAGGAGGAAATCACCCAGTCCACGGCACCGCTGGGCAAGATCCGCGTCGGGGTTACAGAAGGGCTGGGCATCATGTTTCTATCCAGTCGCATGAACGGTTTGTTCGAACGTTACCCGGGGCTGGAAGTGGAACTGGTCGCGGTGCCGCGGTTTGTCAGCATTCTCAATCGCGAGGCGGAAATCAGCATCCACCTCGAACGGCCATCGGCGGACATGCTGGTCACGCGCAAGCTCACGGACTATCGCCTGGCCCTCTACGCCAGTCAGGACTACCTCGATCGTTCGCCGCCGCTGGGCAATCGAGAGGATCTGGGGCGCCATGCGTGGATCGGCTACGTCGACGACTTGTTGTTCAGTCAGGAACTGATGTTCCTCAACAGCTTCTGCCGCAACCCGCAGGTGGTCTTTCACAGCACCAGCGTTATCGCCCAGCAACAGGCTGCGCGCGCGGGTCTGGGGATTGCCGTTTTACCATGCTATATGGCCAGCGCCGATCCCGGTCTGGTACCGCTGTTTCCCGATGAAAGCATTCTGCGCAGCTACTGGATCAGTACCCGGCGCGAGCTGCACAAATCGGTGCGGCTGCGGGTGATGTGGGATTACGTGGTGGAGTTGTGTGAGCGCGAGCAGGGGTTGTTGTTGGGTTAAGGAAGGATTTCAAACGCCGTACTGGCCAGTCGTTCGCCATTGACCATGATGTGCACCGCATGGCGACCGGCGTAATGCCTGCGGGTGGTCAGTTCTTTGATGTGCTGGCCGCGGCTCAGTTGCTCGGTGGCTTTGCCGGGCAACGTCAGGGCTTTGAGCTTGAACACCTTGGCCGAGGTGCTGCCGTTGGCTTTCACGTAGTCGATGGCATAGTCGATCACCAGTCGCTGGCTGTCCTCGACCCTGGATTTGACGGCAAAGGACAGGGTGATTTTCTCCCCCAGGCCAATCACTGGCGGGTTGACTCGCACATCGACGATCTCGACTTCAGGCTTGCCACCCGCGCCGATGATCGCCAGCGCTCGAGGGTTGCCCTGTTTGATCAGGCTGCGTAGCGCATGTTTGGCGATCCACGCGGTGTGTTTGTTGTCCAGCGACCAGCCTTCAATCAGCTCAAGCACCCAGTCGGGATGATCCTTGGTGATGTCGTTCAAGTGGTTGGCCACGGACTTGCGCACATACAGGCTGGTGTCGGCCTTGAGATTGTCGAGGATCTTCGCCGCCAGGCTCGGGTCGGCCTGGACTTGCTCCAGGCGAAACGACCACGGCAGTCGCGGACGGCAACCTTCACTGGCCAGCCTCCGGACATGCTCGTTGTCGTCCAGTGACCAGTCGTGCATCAGCTTCAGCGAGCGCTCGAGGTCCCTGCGCAGGAAGTGGCGAATGGCAAACTCCGAGGAACCGAATGCAGTGAAGTACTTGAGCGCGTCCATCGATACGTCGAAGCGGTCGGCACCATAAGCCGCCACGTACTGCGGCAGGCACATGCTGACGAAGCCACTGTTGAGACGCGGGGCGAGTGCGCGCAGGACTTCGAGCGATGCTTCATAACCCAGCGGCAACACCGCGTGCAGGCATTCGCTGACGCGTGCCATGCGTTGCATGACCGACAGGTCCGCCAGGCCGGTGCTGGCCAGTTTGAGGAATCTCTGCGCATCGAACTCCGGATAGACCGCCGTCATTTCGCTGGCGATATGCTGGAGGCGCTCGACGTTGAAGATTTCCTTGAGGGCGGGGGATTGATCGGCAGCCATTACGAGTTCCTTGGTCGTTGTGATTTATCCGGTACACCGCGTTTTCGTTCCGACGAGGCCAGTACTGCCACCTCAATTGTTCTTGGCTTGCTCTTCCAGCTGATCCGCCTCAAACAACCGCGCCAGTTCCGCCCGCGCTTCCTGTGCTGTCTGCTTGACCTTCACCGCATCGTCGTAAATCGAATGCTGGGTTTCGAGCACCTGTTCGTCGTGATGCTTGAAGCGCTTGATCCGTGCGTCGGCCTGGGCCTGGGTCAGGCCGAGTCCGATCAGGGTTTGCCGGCTCATTTCCAGGCTCGAATAAAAGGTTTCGCGCACCGCGTGGGCCCCCACGTCCATCAACCGATGTACATGTTGGCGGTTGCGTGCGCGGGCGATGATCTTGATGTGCGGGTAGAGCTTGCGCACCAGTTCGGCGGTCTTGATGTTGGTGTCCGGGTCATCGGTGGCGATCACGAAGAATTCGGCTTCGCCGACCTTGGCCGCACTGAGGATTTCCGGGCGCATCGGGTCGCCGTAGAACACCGGCACGCCGCCGAAGCTGCGCGACAGTTCAATGGTTTCCACGGAGGTGTCGAGGGCAACGAACTTGATGTTCTGTGCCCGCAGGATACGGGCGACGATCTGCCCCATGCGACCCATGCCGGCGATCACCACCCGGGGCTCATCAGTGTCGATTTCGCGGAATTTTTCCGGCACTGCCACAGGTTGCACCTTGGGGCTGACAAGACGCCCACAGATCAGCATCAACAAGGGCGTCAACGCCATGGACAGGGTAATCGCCAATACCAACAGGTCGTACAGGCGCGGGTCGAACAAGCCATGATCGCGACCAATCTTGAACACCACGAAGGCAAATTCACCGCCGGCGGCCAGGACAATGCCGAGTCGAATCGCGCTGACCTTGTTCAAAGCGCCGGCCAGTCGACCCAGGATGAACAGCAGCGGCAACTTGATGGCGATCAACAGCACAGTCAGCCCCAGCACGACGATGGGCTCGCGCAGCAGCAGACTGAGGTTCGCGCCCATGCCGACACTCATGAAAAACAGCCCCAGCAACAGGCCCTTGAACGGCTCGATCTGCGCTTCCAATTCGTGGCGGTACTCGGAGTCCGCCAGCAGCAGGCCGGCCAAAAAGGCGCCGAGGGCCATGGAAATGCCCGCCAGATCCATCAGCCATGCGGTGCCCATCACCACCAACAACGCGGTCGCGGTGGACACTTCCGGCAAACCGCTCTTGGCCACCACGCGAAACACTGGCCGCAACAGATAGCGTCCACCGATCACTACAATGGCGATGCTCACCAGCACGCGCAAACCCTGATTGACATCGTCGGCCGCAGTCACGTTTTCAGCGCTACCGGCCAGCAGCGGCACCATCGCGATCAGCGGGATCGCGGCGATGTCCTGAAACAGCAGAATCGCAAAGGCCAGACGCCCGTGAGGGCTGGTCAGTTCCTTGCGTTCGGCAAGGCTTTGCAGGCCAAACGCAGTGGACGACAACGCCAGACCCAGGCCCAGAACGATGGCGGTGTTCAACGGTTGTCCGAAAACATACAGCGCCAGCACGCCCAACACTGTTCCTGTCAGCAACACCTGCGCCAATCCGACCCCGAACACTGACTTGCGCATCACCCACAACCGTCTTGGCGACAACTCCAGGCCAATGATGAACAGCAGCAACACCACACCGAGCTCCGAGATGTGCGCAACGCTTTCCGTATCGCTGATCAGGCCCAGCCCCGAGGGGCCAATGATCACCCCGGCAAACAAATAACCGAGTACTGCACCCAATTGCAGGCGCTTGGCCAGGGGAACGGTAAGCACGGCCGCGAGCAGAAACACGACTGCGGCTTGCAACAGACTGCCTTCATGGGGCATGGCGAAAACTCCATTAACTCGGTACGGCGGGGGGACAAGGATAAAGGCTCGACCCGGTCGCGTCAGCATAGTGTTTCAACCGAGTTGTTACATTTTGCATTAATTGGTTACATTTATAGAATAATCGAATCAATCTGATCCCCGCGCCGAGTCCATTCCATGGCCATCAATTTCGACCTCAACGATCTGCAAGCTTTTCGCGCCGTGGTGGAGCAGGGCAGCTTTCGCAAGGCGGCCGATACCGTACGCATCTCCCAACCGGCCCTGAGCCGGCGTATTGAAAAACTCGAGGACGCCCTCGGGGTGAGGTTGTTCGAACGCACCACCCGCAAGGTTAGTCTGACCCAGGCCGGTCGCGGCTTCATGCCCAGCGTCGAGCGCCTGCTGGATGATCTGGACGTGGCACTGCTAGGCATCAGCGAAGTCGCATCGACCCGGCTGGGTCATGTCACTGTCGCTTGTGTGCCCTCGGCGGCGTACTACTTCATGCCCCGCGTCGTCGCGCACTATCACCGGCAATTTCCGCGGATCAAGGTCAAAGTACTGGATTCCAGTGCCCATGAAGTGCTGAGTGCGGTGGTCAACGGTGAAGCGGATTTTGGCCTGAGCTTCATGGGTACGCTGGAGGCCGAGGTGGATTTCGAGCCGTTGGTGCAGGAGGGCTACGTCGTGGCTTGTCGGCGTGATCATCCCTTGGCGAGCCGTACCAGCGTGACCTGGGACGAGTTCTATCAGCAGGACTACATCTCGCTGGACAAGAGCTCGGGCAACCGCTTTTTGCTGGATCAGGCGTTGACTGGTGTGGTGCCACAGCGGCCGAGCATCTGCGAAACCCGGCATGTGACGACGATGATCGGGCTGGTGGAGGCGGGGTTGGGTGTTGCCGCGGTGCCGCTGATGGCGATGCCGGGCGAAGATCACCCGATCCTGACGCGGGTGCCTCTGACCGATCCGCAAGTGATGCGCAGCGTCGGTTTGATCAAGCGCCGGGGTCGCACTCTGACCCCGGCAGCACTTGAACTGGAACGTTTGGTGGTGGCGATGAAAGTCCAGCTGCCGGCTATCAGCGGCTGACAGAATCCAGGCCGGTGGCTTTTACATCTGCTTGCGCCTGGGCCGATGCCATGTACTCAAGCAACGCCTTGGCCTGCGCGGGGTGTTGCGCGCCAACCGGAATACCCGCGGCGAAACGCGTGACCGACTGCACTGATTCCGGAATCTTCGCGACAAAACTCACCCCTGGTACCGGCAGCAGTTCGCTGACCTGCTGGAAACCCAACTGATAGTCGCCGGTGGCAACCACCGATCCCACAGGAATCTTCGGCACCATGGTCGACTTGGCTTTGAGCGAGTCTTCGATGCCCAGGCGTTTGTACAGTTGCTGCTCGATGTACACGCCACTGGCGCTGTCGGAATAGGCCACGGACTTGGCGTCCAACAAAGTTTTTTTCAGGTTGTCGACGGTGCTGATATCGGGCTTGGGTGCACCCTCGCGCACCACCAGACCGATCCGCGAATCCGCCAGTTCAACCCGGGACGACGGGTCGACCTTGCCTTGCTTGATCAGATCGTCAAGCGCGTAGCCGACCATGATCACCACGTCGGCTTGTTCACCGCGGGCCAGGCGATTAGGGATCGCTTCCGGGGCCTTGCCCATCGACGGACCGAGGGCAGTGTTGAGGGTGTTGCCGGTGGCTTCGGCGAACTTCGGGCCGAGGATCTTGTAGGCCGCGGTGAAGCCCCCGGAGGTCATCACGCGTAACTCTTCGGCCTGTGCCGCGGTGCTTAAGGCCAGGCTGACCAGCAAGCTCATGGCCGCAACGTTGAAAAGCTTTTTCATAGGGATTTCTCTAACAAGGCAGGTTTACGAAAGGGCTGGTTGCAGGCGACCGCTGGCGCGGCGATAGAGATAAAACGTCGCGCAGAGCGCACAGAGCGCGGCGAAGCTCATCCAGTAGCCAGGCGCCGCTTTGTCGCCGGTGTACTGAATCAGGAACGTCGACATCGCCGGGGTGAAGCCGCCAAACACGGCGGTTGCCAGGCTGTAAGCCAGAGAGAAACCCGCAACCCGTACTTCGACCGGCATGATTTCCGTCAGCGCCGGGATCATTGCGCCGTTGTACAAGCCATAAATGAACGACAGCCACAGCAGCACCAACAGCATGTTGATGAAGCTTGGCGCCTGCACCAGGTACGACAGGGCTGGATAGGTCGAGGCCAATGCCAGCAGGGCCATGGCAATCAATACGGGACGACGGCCGACGCGGTCGGAGAGTGCGCCGCCAACCGGTAGCCAGAAGAAATTCGACACGCCCACCAATAAAGTGACCAAGAGCGCATCAGATGTGCTCAGGTGCAGCACGGTTTTGCCAAAAGTCGGCGCGTACACGGTGATCAGGTAAAACGCTGTGGTGGTCAGGGCGACCATCATCATCCCGGCAAAGACAAGCACCCAGTTTTGCGCGAGCGTGCGGAACACCTCTGCCATGCTCGGACGTGATTTGCGGGTGGCGAACTCTTCGGTTTCTTCCAGGTTACGGCGCAGGAAGAAAATGAACGGGACGATCATGCAGCCGACGAAGAACGGAATCCGCCAGCCCCAGTCGGCAATCTCCGATGGCGCCAGCCATTGGTTCAGGCCATAGCCCAAGGCTGCGGCAACAATGATCGCCACTTGCTGACTGGCCGACTGCCAACTGGTGAAAAAGCCTTTGTTACCCGGTGTGGCGATCTCCGCGAGATACACCGAGACGCCGCCCATTTCCGCGCCGGCGGAGAACCCTTGCAGCAACCGGCCAATCAACACGAGCGCCGGGGCGAACAGGCCGATGGTTTCGTACCCGGGGACCAGCACAATCAGAATTGTGCCGCTGGCCATGATCGACAGGGTGACGATCAGCCCTTTGCGCCGGCCAACATCATCGATGTATGCACCCAGCACCACTGCGCCCAGAGGTCGCATCAGGAAACCGGCGCCGAACACGGCAAAGGTCATCATCAGCGAGGCGAACTCGCTGCTGGCCGGGAAGAACACGGCCGCGATCTGTGTGGCATAGAAGCCGAACAGGAAGAAGTCGAACTGTTCGAGGAAGTTACCCGAGGTAACCCGGAAAATGGCGCTGGCGCGAGAGCGTCCGCGCGGGATTGAGGCTGTCATCGATAAATACTCCACCGCTTTTATGACGTGCGCTGCCTGGACGCGGCGCACGGTTCTTATTGAGGCGAATGGTGGAGCAGGGCGATCGATATGTTAATTGCATAGTTGGCATGTATTGATGCGTGAAGCGGATCAATAAAAGCATCTGAATTCAGTGTGTTGTTCAGAAACACTCATCGGAACAAAGGAGGCCATGGTTGCCAATCGCGGACAAATCTGGGAAAACGGCGCCCAACAGGCCTAAGGGCGAAAGAGCATACGAGTGAATTCAATGAACGACGAACTTCAGGTAATCGATATTCAGGCCGGTGACGGTAAAGCGGCCGTCAAAGGCGCGTTGATCACCACCCAATACCGTGGCTGGCTGGAAGACGGCTCTGAGTTCGATTCTTCCTACAGCCGTGGCAAACCGTTCCAGTGCGTGATTGGCACTGGTCGTGTCATCAAGGGGTGGGATCAGGGAATCATGGGCATGCAGGTTGGCGGCAAGCGCAAGTTGCTGGTCCCGGCGCACCTGGCTTATGGCGAACGCACGATGGGCAAGATTCCGCCGCATTCGAACCTGATCTTCGAGATCGAGTTGCTGGAAGTGCTGACGCGGGAGGATTGAGTGGCGGGGGAGATCTACAGCAGCTGGCCTGTATCCCAAAGGTGCACCAGATCCCCCGGTGCCTGGTCTTCCGGCACTTTGAGCACCATGTGGTCTTCCTGTTCGCCCTGCCGGTAGCTCACCTCGACCTGGTAGAAACGCTGGTCGCTACGCCCGGATTCCGATGTGTCGAGGGGCAGGCAGCCTTCCAGTACCGAGCAGATACGAGTGCGCTGGCTGATGTCGCATTGCGCAAACTCGATCTCCCGAGGTCGGCTCAGGGCGTGAATCGGCGCAAAGCCGCCTTGGCGGGAAAGGCGGACCCGGGCGTCGTCGCCTAATGCAGGCAGGGTTTTCATTTGACCTCCGTGATGTCGATACCCGTTTGAGACCAGCCCTGGCGCACAGCGTCGACCTCCTGTGCACCGAAGCGCTGGCCGGCATGGTCGATGGTCAGTCGAGCGAAAGCATCGAAACTGGCGTCCGGACTCAGGCGTTTGTCGCACAGCGCGTCGTACCAGATTACTCCGGCTTTCTTCCAGGCGAACCCGCCGAGTGCCCTGGCCGCGAGATAAAACGCGCGATTGGGAATGCCCGAATTGATGTGCACGCCGCCATTGTCCTCTTGAGTGATGACAAATTTGCGCATGTGATCCGGTTGCGGGTCCTTGCCCAGCAATGGGTCGTCATAGGCTGTGCCTGGATGGGACATCGAGCGCAAGCCCCGGCCGTTGATTTTTGCCGTGAGCAAATCCGCGCCGATCAGCCAATCTGCCTGCTCGACGGTATGTCCGAGAACGTATTGCTTGGTAAGGATGCCAAAAACGTCCGACAGTGACTCGTTCAAGGCCCCGGACTGATTGGCATAGATCAGCCCGGCCGTGCTTTCAGTCACGCCATGGGCCAATTCATGAGCGACCACGTCCAGCGAGCGGGTGAAGCGCTGGAAAATTTCCCCATCGCCGTCACCGAAGACCATTTGAGCACCATTCCAGAAAGCGTTTTCGTATCCCTGGCCGTAATGCACGCTGCCGACCAGTGCGAATCCTTGGTTGTCGATCGAATCGCGACCGAGCACCTTCCAGAAAAAATCATAGCTGGCACCCAATGCATCGTAAGCTTCATCGACGGCTGCATCACCCGTGGCCGGCTGGCCTTCCAGGCGCACTGGCATTCCCGGCAGGAGCATTTTGTTTTGCGCGTCGTGCAGGCTGCGCTGGACCACGCCCGGTTTCCCGAGTTGCGGCAGAATTGCCCGCTCCGGCGGCCGCACAGGGGGACCGGGATTGTGCAGCAGGCTTTGCACATGATGCAGGGTGATCATTGCCGCCGTGCGTTGCGGCTCTGAACCGTGGGCGATGATACGGTTGAGAATGTAGGGCGGGATAAAACTGCGCGGTGTTTGTGAGTCGGTCATCAATGCATCCCTGGCGTGATAGATGTCGATACTGATGAGATCCAGACACCCCACGTTCGGTTCCGTGCCGGTTTTTGACGAGTGTGAAGTGCTTGGCAATCAGTACAAATGATCAGCACGCTCACCCTGTAGATTGAGAACGTGATGTCTGATGACGCTCGAAAAGTATCTCGAGCAGACATCACGTTTGTATCATTAGATATTGATATTTATGGATATTTTATTGAATGGTGTAACCGCTATCGACCACCCAGTCCTGACCGATGACGTTACGGGCGCCGTTGCCGAGCTGGAATAGAATCACGTCGGCAACAGCGCCTGGCTCGAGGAAACGGCCGTCGAGCAAGCGTTGATTGACCGTGCTGGCGACAGCGCTCAATTGCTCATCCTTCAAGCCCAGCGTTGACCAGATCGGTGTCGCAGTCGGGCCGGGGGACACCGTGTTGATGCGAATGCCGTGAGGCGCCAATTCGACCGCCAGCGTGCGGGCATGGTGAATCAGCGCGGCTTTTGAGGCGATGTAGGCGGCGAGGCCGGGAAAGGTCACTTGTGCCAGGAAAGTACCAATGAATACCACCGAGGAGGATGCCGCCAGTTGACTGCGCAAGCACGCCAGGGTGTTCAATGCCCCGGCACCGTTCACCGCCCATTGACGGTCGAACGCTGCCAGATCCAGGCCATCGGCCAGCTCCGCAATGCCGGCGTTCGGCACCAGATAGCTCACCGGCCCCAGGGTTGCCGCCTGCTTTGCCAGCCGCGCCAGGTCGGCGGGTTGGGTCACGTCACCCGCCACCCATGACAGCTGCGTCGGGAAACGTTCAGCCCATTCACCGAGGCCGCCAATCTGACGCGACATTGCCAGCACACGGGCACCCTGAGCCAACAGACGTTCGGTGACAGCCAGGCCGATTCCGGAACTGGCACCGGTGACGACAGCCAGATGATCCTTAAAAGCAGTGTTCATAAAGGCGTTCCTTTTTGGTCAATGAGCTTTCGCAGTTCACGTTCCAAAAAGCAGGCCAATGTGCCGGGCCTTGATTCTCGGGGTTTTGAGGGGTGTTGTAGTTATTTTGACTTTATCGGCTTGGTGTCTTTTAGACTGCGTGATGGTCGATATGACTGCATGGATCCATGAAGGAGCAAACGTGCTGGCGATAGCGGCGTGTCAGTCATTGGGGATGTTGAATTTCAGGTCGCCATCGCGAGCAGGCTCGCTCCTACAGGTATCTGTCGGGCAGGCAAAAAAAATCGCCGCCTCCGAGTACCGAAGGCGGCGATTTTTCATGGCGGGTAGAGGTCAGGTCAAACCTTGACGATCCAGCCCGCTGGCGCTTCGATGTCGCCGGTCTGCACGCCAGTCAGCTCTTTGTAGAGCTTCTGGGTGATCGGGCCGACTTCGGTTTCGCTGTGGAACACGTGCAAGTGGTCGTTGTAGCTGATGCCGCCGATTGGCGTAATTACCGCAGCGGTGCCGCAGGCGCCGGCTTCCTTGAAGTCCGACAGTTTGTCGATCAGCACGTCGCCTTCAACCACTTCCAGGCCCAGACGGGTCTTGGCCAGCTCGATCAGCGACAGGCGAGTGATGCCCGGCAGTACTGACGGCGAGTTCGGGGTCACGAACTTGTTGTCATGGGTGATACCGAAGAAGTTGGCCGAACCGACTTCTTCGATCTTGGTGTGGGTCATCGGGTCCAGGTAAATGGCGTCGGCGAAGTTGGCTTTCTTGGCCTTGGAACCCGGCATCAGGCTGGCGGCGTAGTTGCCACCGACTTTGGCTGCGCCGGTGCCTTGTGGTGCGGCACGGTCGTAGCTGGAAATCTGGAAGTTGTGCGGGGTCAGGCCACCCTTGAAGTAGGCGCCGACGGGAATGCAGAAGATCGAGAAGATGAACTCGGGGGCGGTGCGCACGCCGATGTTGTCACCCACGCCGATCACGAACGGGCGCAGGTACAGCGCACCGCCGGTGCCGTAAGGCGGGATGAAGCGCTCGTTGGCGCGAACCACTGCCTTGCAGGCTTCGATGAACTGTTCGGTTTCTACCTGAGGCATCAGCAGACGCGCACAGCTGCGCTGCATGCGCAGGGCGTTCTGGTCCGGGCGGAACAGGTTGATCGAGCCGTCCTTGCAACGATAGGCCTTCATGCCTTCGAAGCATTGCTGGCCATAGTGAAGGGCCGTGGAGCCTTCGCTGATGTGCAGCACGTTGTCTTCGGTCAGGGTGCCTTTGTCCCACTCGCCATTGCGAAAATACGACAGATAGCGCTTGTCGGTCTTGATGTAGTCAAAACCCAGCTTGTCCCAATTGATGCTTTCGTTACCCATGACACCCTCTATCACTGAACAACCG
>NZ_RCOB01000130.1:0-15024 GCF_004307665.1 Pseudomonas sp. Sample_16 | reverse complement strand
CTCTGCTGGGCGGTCTAGAGGGGTTACCGGAAACGGTAACCCCTTTTTGCTTTTTGCGATTTGCAAAACACCCACCTCAGAACGCCAGTTCAGCGCGTCCCTCTAAAACATCATACCGCTCAAGCTACTGCATTGAACTCGTCGGCAGTGCGCCAGTCGGTGATTAAAGAAAAAAACGTTTGGCCGTGAGCAAAAAAACCGGAGAGTTTCCATGGGCGCGAAGAACCTCGAGTTGATGCGAAAGCTGAAAGCAACGTTGACGAGCGAACGTAGAAACAGGGAGTGGCCGGAGACAATTTGTTCTGTATGCGGCGAGCAATTTCGCTATCACTGCAGCTGGTCTCCCGTACCCACCACTTGCAGGCGCTGTCGAGCCGAAGGCAAGAATGCCAGCCTGGAGGAGAAGAAGGCTTCTGCACCTTCGATGCAGTCCAAATGACAATCATTTCAGCTCGATATTGAACTGCGACCATCAAACTTCATCCAATCAGAACGGGCGGCCAGGCGCATGACTTGGTTCATGAGGCAGGAGAGGTGTTGATGGGGAAGCGTGCGATGATGCAATTCTTTGCGGCTTACCTGTTCATTTGCCTTCTGCTTCAATGGGCTGTGGTTCAAGCATCACCGTGGATCGCCACTCATGTACTTCTAAGATGGATCCTGTAACGCTGTGACTCGGGCGTGATCTGATCCAAAGGAGTCACCAATGATCTCCGATCAAACGAACCAGCAGTCGTCCGAAAACAGGACTGTTTGGGATCAATATTTTTGCGCTGCGTTGATTGCCGAAAGTAATCTGACGGCTCCTGTCGTCGGTGGTGCGACTCACGAAGACAGGCAGAATCTATTGATCGAAAGGGCCAAGGCCCTCGCTGATAAAATGATGGAAAACAGAAAATAACCAGAGCCCAGCCATTGCGCTGGGCTCTTCGTATCTGGCGTATGGACCGCTATGGCAAACCCGGCAGTTTCTCGCCAGTGCAATCCTTTGATTGATGGGCTACTACTGACAGGCTGATTCAACTCATCCTGAAAGGAGTGTCTCGATGCTGACTCACTGGCTTCTTGCGGCCGTGCATCTTTTAGCGGTTGTGCTGGGATTCTGGGCGGTTCTTGTGCGTGGTACGAATTTTCGACGTTTGGCGGCTGGCACGGGGGAAGTTCGCAGTGTGCTGATCGCAGACAACCTTTGGGGAATTTCCGCGCTCATTCTGTTGGTAACCGGTGGGATGCGAGCGTTTGGCGGATTTGAAAAGGGCACGGACTATTACCTGCAACAGCCGTTGTTTCATCTGAAGATGACCCTGTTCGTACTGATTCTGCTGCTGGAAGTAGCGCCCATGATCACGCTGATCAAATGGCGAGTAGCGCTGGCCCGCGGTACGGCGATCGAGGCTGGGCGGGCGAAGCTGTTTGCGCGCATCAGTCACGTTGAAGGGATGTTGATGCTGCTGATGGTCATGGCAGCCACTGGTATGGCGCGTGGCGTGACGTTTGGGTAACGAGTGTGGGGGGAACGGCGCTGCATTTCGAGAATCTTTAGCCAGCCGTCGTTCCGGGGGTGAACGGGCTGGCTACTGACTGCATCAGGATTCAGGGAGTTTGCGGCTTGTCCGGAGCAGTCAGGCCAGCCTGAATGCGCTGATAAATTTCTTCGCGATGCACCGCAACGTCTTTCGGGGCGTTGATGCCAATCCTGACTTGCTGGCCGCTTACGCCGAGGATGGTGATCGTTATGTCATCACCAATGTTTATGCTTTCACCGACTTTGCGGGTGAGTATCAGCATGGTCTTCTCCTTGATTGCTTTCTGGGGCACCTGATTCGGACAGTGCAGAGGTCGGTGGTATGTATAGATTAGTGCGAAGTCTCACAATTTGGGTGCCTCTTTCTGACGCGCAGATGCAGCATTAATTCCCAAGGTGTAACTATACAGAGGCCGTAACCATCATTCTCGTTGTTTTGAGCCCATTTTGCGGCACTCGAGAAGTATTCATGGGTGCTAAAATCCGCGCTTTAAGCATTCAGAGGGAAACGCAGTGCGCAAAATGGTCTTGGTGATTGCAGTATTGGCGCTGGCGGGATGCGGTGAGGGCAAGCGAGTGGATGCGCCAAAGCCGCAGGCTACAGCGGCGGGTGCCCCGGCGCAGGTCTCGGGTCCACAATGGGATCTGGAAGTGCGGGGTGAAACGCCGCAGGCGGTCAGCGATCTCAGCGGCTGGCTGATCGAGCATAGTTTCATGTCCAACGTGATTCGCGAAAACGGCAAGACCCGGATTCTGATGGGGCCATACAACTCAAAGGCCGAAGCCGACGCCAAGCAAGCGCAGGTGAACGCAGCGCTGGTCAAGGCGAAGAAGCAGAACATTGAAGTGTTGGTGCTTGAGCGCCCGGCAGTTCAGTAATACCGTTTGGCGCTACAACAAAGTCTGCGCTAGAAAACAAAAAAGGCCTCGGATGGCGGATCCGAGGCCTTTTGTCATTCAGAAAGCATTTAACCGCAGGCTTTCATATCGACTGAGCCGACAAATTCATTGCCGCGCCCCATGACGCACGCCACGCTTTGATTTCGCTGACGTTCCCAAGCCTGGACCGGATAGGTTTTATCCCAGGCTTCATACAGTTGCCGGTCCTGTTTCGACAAGCGCAAGCCGTACTGTTTGCTCATGTAGAAGTAAGTCCGGGCGATCATCCCGCGAATGGATGGGCGCGGCATGACCTTTTTCGCCTTGAAATCAACTTGAGTCAGGCACGAACCGTATTGGCCTGATTGCTCCGGCAGCCAACCGAAACTGAAGTTGCTGCGATCGCCATTGACCTCGCCGATGCTCGGCACCAGGTTATGCAAGTCTGCCTCGGCTTTCTGATAAACGGGGTCATACCGTGTGCAATTCTTGCGACCGCCTTCCTGCCAGCACTGGCGCTGATGTCCAATTTGCCAGGCTGGAACAATATGCTCCCACTCGATACGCGAAGCACGTTTGGCGTTTTTGCGCGGTACATAGCCGCAGGCGGCGAGGTTCACCCGGTTACCTGTGTATTTGCAGCCGCAATAAAACTCGGTGGATTGCGGCGCATACAACTTCCAGGCGACTTTCTTGGCCTCGCTGAAAGTGCGTGGAGCATCGGCATGGGCGCCCATGGTGAACAGCAGAAACAGCAAAGCGAAACAACGGACACTCATTGACTCAGTCTTCCTTCGGCACAACCCAGAAAATCTGCACACCGCCGTCATCGCGATAGGCGAGGGTGACGTTGTCGTTTTCATCGATTTCTTCGAGCAAACGTTCCCACTCATCCACCGGTTCGTCCGGGAGACGGAAAATCAGCGCAGCCTTGGCTTTTTGAGCGGTGGGGGAGTTGATGATTTTCTGAACGCGCGTGCCCATGCGTACATAGGAGTCAGGTGAGGCAGAAGTGGTGTCCACGGAATTATCCTTATTAAGCTGTACGTGCATACAGTATTTAACTGTAGGCATTTTCGCAACTGCTTAAAATTCAAGAAAATCCTCTGACAGCGATTTGTTCCGTTTGGTGTAGGAAGAAGGGATTTTTTTGTCAGTCGTTAGATGCGAGCCACTCGCCGACGCAGGCGAGTGGCTTGTACGGTGCCCGACCGGATTCAGTGGGGCGAGGGCGAATCAGTATTCCCAGAACATCCGTTGCAGCTCTTTGCTGTCGTTGGTCTTGGTCAGTGCGACCATGGCCAGGATGCGGGCCTTCTGCGGATTCAGGTCATGCGCCACGACCCAGTCGTACTTGTCGTCAGGCTGTTCAGCGTTGCGCAGAACGAAACCGCCAGCGTTGACGTGGGAAGAGCGGATGATCTGCACGCCATCCTTGCGCAAGGCTTGCAGGCTTGGAACAACTCGCGAAGAGACAGAGCCATTGCCGGTGCCGGCGTGAATGATCGCTTTGGCACCAGACTGAGCCAGTGCCTTGTAGGCGGTATCGCTGACGTTGCCATAGGAATAGGCAATTTCGACGTCAGGCAGGCTCTTGATGGTTTTGATGTCGAATTCCGAATCCATGGTGTGGCGCTTGGCCGGCAGGCGGAACCAGTAGGATTTGCCCTCGACCACCATTCCCAGCGGCCCCCAGGCACTTTTAAACGCCTCGGTCTTGATGTTGATCATCTTGCTGACATCGCGACCCGACTGGATTTCATCGTTCATGGTCACCAGTACGCCTTTGCCCCGCGCTTCTTTGCTGCTGGCCACCGCCACCGCGTTGTACAGGTTCAGCATGCCGTCAGCCGACATTGCGGTGCCCGGGCGCATGGAGCCGACGACAATGATCGGCTTCTCGGTCTTTTCCACCAGATTCAGGAAATAGGCAGTTTCTTCCAGGGTGTCAGTGCCATGGGTGATCACGATGCCATCGACGTCTTCGCTGTCGGCCAGTTCGGCGACGCGGCGACCCAGTTGCAGCAGGTTTTCGTTGGTGATGCTCTCGGACGCGATCTGCATCACTTGCTCGCCGCGAACGTTGGCCACCTGGCTGAGCTCCGGAACGCCGGCGATCAGTTTGTCGACGCCGACTTTCGCGGCTTGATAAGTGGCGCTGTTGGCAGCGCTCGCACCCGCGCCGGCAATGGTGCCGCCGGTGGCCAGGATCACCACGTTTGCCAGTTTCTGTTGGGTTTCGACTTCTTTTGCCTGAACGGCAGTCGGTAGAAGCAGCAGGAGGGCCAATGCGCCCGGAACAAAGGTCTTGAAAGCAGATGTCATTATTTTTCTCTCTAGTAGTGACGGTGCTGATGCAGGTTCATCTAGATGCGCCCCCGGCGGATCTGAACGCCAGGGGTGCTTGAGAAGAGCAGAATCCGTACCAATTACACTTCGTATTGAGAAAGCCGTTCAAGTAACTGATTTGTTTAAAGATTCAAACAAATTTTCAACGCGGTTCACCGCGCTGTCGTCCGGGTTTCCGACTGATTTTGAGTTTGTCGTTCGGCTCTCCGAAAGTTTGTTTAAGCGTGGGTTGTCGAAGAGCGTTAAAGAAATCGCTGCGCACGCCGATCTGTCCTTGAGGAATCATTTTTTCAGGGAGTTCACATGTCGTTGACCGTCGGTTTTCCAAATGCGTCCGTGATAAACATCGGTGGTAAAGCGCCGTCGACGGTCGCGACATTGACTGACGAGACATCCGAATCTTCGACGCAGCGCCTGGGGCTGGAAGGGGGCGATAAAAAGTCGGTAAGTCTAGGCGGCGCTCAGGGCAGCGAGAAAGCGCAAAGCACCGACAGCCAGCAAAGCATTGCGGTGCAGATGTTGCTCAAACGCATGCAGGAGTTGCAGCAACAACTGCGCGAGCAACAACAGCAATTGGCAGCAACCCAAGCCGCGTCGTTCCAGTCGGCAGAAGCCAAGGCCACTGCCGTCATGTCGATTCAGGCACAGATTGCCGATACGTCTGCGGCATTGATGCAAGTGGCGGCCGCGCTGGCGAAAGAGCTGACAAGCTCTGGAAACGTGATCAGCACTACGGCGTGAGCGGCTACCTGACAACGTTCCACAGCATTGACAAATCTCGACAAGATTCGCATAGTCCGGTCTACGCAAACGTTTGCGCGCCTTCACTGATGGGTTAAAACCATCGGCGAAGGCCTCGCAGCTTACGTCAGCGCAAGCGTTGCTCACAATAATCATAAGATCGGAGTGAACCCATGAAGCTGCCATTCGCTGGACGTCTTCTCGCTGTCGCAATGCTGGCTGCTGCATCCGCCGCGTTGCCTGTCTCTTCGGCTTTCGCCGAAACGCCTGAAAAACCTAAAGTCGCCCTGGTCATGAAATCCCTGGCCAACGAATTCTTCCTGACCATGGAAGATGGCGCCAAGGCCTACCAGAAAGAACACTCCAGTGAATTCGATCTGATTTCCAACGGGATCAAGGACGAGACTGATACCGCTGGCCAGACGCGCATTGTCGAGCAAATGATTCTGGCCAAGGTCAATGCGCTGGTGATCGCTCCCGCAGACTCCAAGGCCATGGTTCCTGTGATCAAGAAAGCCATCGATGCCGGTATCACCGTGATCAACATCGACAATCAGCTTGATCCGGCCGTGGTCAAAAGCAAGAACCTCAATGTTCCATTCGTAGGCCCGGACAACCGCAAAGGCGCGCGGCTGGTGGGTGAGTACCTGGCCAAGCAGCTCAAGGCGGGTGACGAAGTCGGCATCATCGAAGGCGTGTCCACCACCACCAACGCTCAGGCCCGCACTGCCGGCTTCAAGGATGCGATGGAAGCGGCGCAGATCAAGGTCGTCTCGGTTCAGTCCGGTGACTGGGAGATCGACAAGGGCAACAAGGTCGCCGCGTCGATCCTCAGCGAATACCCGCAAACCAAAGCCCTGCTGGCCGGTAACGACAGCATGGCGCTCGGTGTCGTGTCGGCGGTACGCGCCGCGGGCAAGGCCGGCAAGGTTGAAGTGGTCGGCTATGACAATATCAACGCCATCAAGCCGATGCTCGCTGACGGGCGCGTGCTGGCCACGGCGGATCAGTTTGCCGCCAAGCAAGCGGTGTTCGGCATCGAGACCGCGCTGAAAATCATCAAGGGCGAGAAAGTCGACAGCAGCGCCAGTGGCGTGATCGAGACGCCGGTAGAGCTGGTCACTAAAAAGTAGTCCTCTGGCGACACAACGGTGCTCGCCCGTCCGGGCGAGCACATGGAGAGTTCTTATGTCCGTTCGCGACCCGAACGCTGTCCTTTCGGTCAGCGGCATCGGCAAAACCTATGCGCAACCGGTCCTGACCGGCATCGACCTGACGCTGATGCGCGGGGAAGTGCTGGCGCTGACCGGTGAAAATGGCGCTGGCAAAAGCACCCTGTCGAAGATCATCGGCGGGTTGGTCACGCCGACCACCGGCCAGATGCAATTTCAGGGGCAGGACTATCGCCCGGGCAGCCGCACCCAGGCTGAGAATCTGGGCATTCGCATGGTCATGCAGGAGCTCAATCTGTTGCCGACCTTGTCGGTGGCGGAAAACCTGTTTCTCGATAACCTGCCGAACAACGGCGGCTGGATCAGCCGCAAGCAACTGCGCAAGGCGGCGATCGAAGCCATGGCACAAGTCGGGCTCGATGCAATCGATCCGGACACGCTGGTTGGCGAACTGGGCATCGGTCATCAGCAAATGGTCGAGATTGCCCGCAACCTGATCGGCGACTGTCATGTTCTGATCCTCGACGAGCCGACCGCGATGCTGACGGCCCGCGAAGTCGAGATGCTGTTCGAGCAGATCACCCGTCTGCAAGCGCGTGGCGTGTCGATCATCTACATTTCCCATCGCCTGGAAGAACTCGCCCAAGTCGCCCAGCGCATTGCAGTGCTGCGCGACGGCAACCTGGTGTGCGTCGAGCCGATGGCCAGTTACAACAGTGAACAACTGGTCACCTTGATGGTGGGGCGGGAGCTGGGCGAACACATCGACATGGGCGTGCGCAACATCGGTGCTCCGGCATTGACGGTCAAGGGCTTGTCTCGCGCCGACAAAGTTCGGGATGTGTCCTTTGAGGTGCGTGCCGGAGAAATCTTTGGTATTTCCGGATTGATCGGGGCAGGGCGCACCGAGTTGTTGCGGCTGATCTTCGGTGCGGACGCCGCAGACAGCGGCACCGTAGCGCTAGGCTCTCCCGCGCAAGTCGTCAGCATTCGCTCGCCGGTGGATGCGGTTGCCCACGGCATCGCCCTGATCACTGAAGACCGCAAGGGCGAAGGCTTGCTGCTGACTCAGTCGATCGGCGCCAACATTGCCCTGGGCAACATGCCGGGCATCTCCAGTGGCGGGTTCGTCAACAAAGATGACGAAACTGCACTGGCCCAGCGTCAGATCGACGCCATGCGCATTCGCAGTTCCGGCCCGGCGCAAGTGGTGTCCGAGCTGTCCGGTGGCAATCAGCAGAAAGTCGTGATCGGCCGTTGGCTGGAGCGTGATTGCTCGGTCCTGCTGTTTGACGAACCCACCCGTGGTATTGACGTCGGCGCCAAGTTCGACATTTATGCCCTGCTCGGCGAGTTGACACGCCAGGGCAAAGCGCTGGTTGTGGTGTCCAGTGACCTGCGCGAATTGATGTTGATCTGCGACCGGATCGGCGTGCTCTCGGCGGGGCGTCTGATCGATACGTTCGAGCGCGACAGCTGGACTCAGGATGATTTGCTTGCCGCCGCTTTTGCCGGCTACCAAAAACGTGATGCGCTGCTCAACGAAGCCGCGCCTAGGGATCTTTCATGAAAACCGTATCTGGCGTCGGTCCACGCAGTGGCAATTTTTACGGCTTGGGCACTTATCTGGGGCTGGCCGGTGCCTTGCTGGCGATGGTCGTGCTGTTCTCGCTCCTGAGCAGCCATTTCCTGTCCTACGACACCTTCAGCACCTTGGCTAACCAGATTCCGGACCTGATGGTCCTGGCGGTCGGCATGACCTTCGTGCTGATCATCGGCGGCATCGACCTGTCGGTGGGTTCAGTGTTGGCGCTGGCGGCCTCGACGGTCAGTGTGGCGATTCTCGGTTGGGGCTGGAGTGTGCTGCCGGCAGCGTTGCTCGGCATGGCGGCCGCAGCCCTCGCGGGCACCATCACCGGCTCGATTACCGTGGCCTGGCGCATTCCATCGTTTATCGTTTCCCTCGGCGTGCTGGAAATGGCACGCGGGGTTGCCTATCAGATGACCGGATCGCGCACGGCGTACATCGGCGATGCGTTTGCCTGGTTGTCCAACCCGATCGCTTTCGGGATTTCGCCATCGTTTATCATCGCCTTGCTGATCATTTTCATCGCCCAGGCCGTGTTGACCCGGACCGTGTTCGGTCGCTACCTGATTGGCATCGGTACCAACGAAGAGGCGGTGCGGCTGGCCGGTATCAATCCAAAACCCTACAAGATTCTGGTGTTCAGCCTGATGGGCTTGCTGGCCGGTATCGCCGCGCTGTTCCAGATTTCGCGACTGGAAGCGGCGGACCCGAACGCCGGCTCCGGCCTGGAGTTGCAGGTGATCGCCGCCGTCGTCATCGGCGGTACCAGCCTGATGGGTGGACGCGGTTCGGTCATCAGTACTTTTTTTGGCGTGTTGATCATTTCCGTGCTGGCGGCCGGCCTGGCCCAGATCGGTGCCACCGAACCGACCAAGCGCATCATCACCGGCGCGGTCATCGTGGTTGCGGTGGTGCTCGATACCTACCGCAGCCAGCGCGCAAGTCGGCGGACCTGAGTCATGGCAACGATCAAAGATGTGGCAGCGCTCGCGGGTATTTCCTACACCACGGTTTCCCACGTGGTGAACAAGACTCGGCCAGTCAGCAAAGAAGTGCGGCTCAAGGTGGAGGAGGCGATCAAAACCCTCGACTACGTCCCCAGTGCCGTGGCGCGTTCCCTGAAGGCCAAAACAACGGCCACCATCGGTTTGCTGGTGCCCAACAGCCTCAACCCGTACTTCGCCGAGCTGGCCCGGGGTATTGAGGACTATTGCGAGCGTAACGGCTACTGCGTCATCCTCTGCAACTCCGACGACAACCCCGACAAGCAACGCAGCTACCTGCGCGTTCTGTTGGAAAAACGTGTCGACGGACTGATCGTCGCCTCGGCCGGTGGCGACAGCGGCCTGGCGCAAGGTTTGGCTGGCGTGCGTACACCCATGGTGATCGTCGACCGTGGTCTGGAGGGCGTCGATGCGGACCTGGTCCGTATCGACCACGAGTACGGCGCTTATCTGGCGACCCGACATCTGCTGGAGTTGGGGCATCGGGATATCGCCACCATCAGCGGTCCGGCAACCACCAGCGTGGCGCAAATGCGTTTGGCCGGTTTTTGTCGTGCCTTCAGCGATGCGGGCCTCGCGGTGCCGGGTGACCGAATGCTGGAAAGCGATTTCACCAGCACCGGCGGTTACAACGCCGCCGCGATCTTGCTGGAGCGCAATCCGCCCAGCGCCATTTTCGCAGCCAACGACATGATTGGTATAGGCGTGCTGCGCGCAGCGGCCGAGCGCAATATTCGTGTGCCGACGCAGTTGTCGGTCATCGGCTTCGACGATATCCAGATGAGCCGCTATGTCTATCCGGCGTTGACCACGGTCGGGCAGTCAATCCTGCAACTTGGCGAGATGGCGGCCGAAGTGCTGCTACGGCGAATCGCAACGCCGGATCTGGCCACCAGCCAGCGGATCGTCACGCCGAGCATTGTCATGCGCGAATCGACCGCGCCCCTGACCGGCCTGTTTGCGCAGTTCCGATAACCCGGCGTGCCGCTGAAATCGAATGAGTGAGTATTGATGTATGCCAGCAAAAGTAGTGGTGATAGGCAGCTTGAACATGGACCTGGTGACGCGGGCGCCGCGATTGCCGCGCGGCGGAGAAACGCTGATCGGTGAGTCGTTTGCCACGGTTTCCGGTGGCAAGGGCGCCAATCAGGCTGTGGCCGCCGCACGACTGGGCGCACAGGTGTCAATGGTCGGCTGCGTCGGCAGCGATGCCTATGGCAAAGAACTGCGCGAGGCTCTTTTGGCCGAGCAGATCGATTGTCAGGCCGTCAGCACCGTCGAAGGCTCCAGTGGCGTGGCGCTGATTGTGGTCGATGACAACAGCCAGAACACAATCGTGATCGTCGCAGGCGCCAACGGTGCTCTGACACCTGCGCTGATCGGTTGTTTCGATGCGGTGCTGCAAGCTGCCGATGTCATCATCTGTCAGCTTGAAGTGCCGGATGTCACGGTGGGCCACGCGCTCAAGCGCGCTCGAGAGTTGGGCAAAGTGGTGATTCTCAATCCGGCACCCGCCAGTCAGCCATTGCCGGCGGATTGGTATGCGAACATCGATTACCTGATACCCAACGAAAGCGAGGCGTCGGCCTTGAGTGGCTTGGCGGTGGAGTCTCGGCAAAGTGCAGAAGCTGCCGCGACGCGATTGATCGAAATGGGGGCCGGCAAGGTGATCATCACCCTCGGCGCCGAGGGCTCGCTGTTTGCCGATGGAAAAAGCTGTGCGCATTTCCCGGCGCCTGCGGTGAAAGCGATTGATACCACGGCGGCCGGCGATACGTTCGTGGGTGGTTTTGCCGCTGCACTGGCCGGCGGCCAAAGCGAAGCTGAAGCGATTCGCTTCGGTCAGATTGCCGCGGCGTTGTCGGTAACCCGTGCCGGCGCGCAACCCTCGATTCCTACCTTGTCCGACGTTCAGGCATTCAAGACATCATGAAAAAAACACCGTTGCTCAATGTCGCACTGTCGCGCCTGATCGCATCGCTGGGCCATGGCGACATCGTGGTCATCGGCGACGCTGGTCTGCCGGTGCCGCCAGGCATCGAGCTGATCGACCTGGCACTGACCCATGGCATCCCGGATTTCGTCAGTACTCTGAAGGTTGTGCTCAGCGAAATGCAGGTTGAAAGTCATGTGCTGGCGCAGGAAATCCTCGAGAAGAGGCCAGCGGCACTGACAACCCTGGATGCCCTCAATGCGGAAGGGGCGCTGGGGCGGCGCGAGTTGCTCAGTCATGAGCAATTCAAAGTCCTCACCCGGCAGGCACGGGCAGTCGTTCGTACCGGGGAATGCCAGCCGTACTGCAATGTTGTGCTGATTGCCGGGGTCACGTTTTGATTCGCATGGAAAGGGTCGACCTGATCATCGACACCGACCCTGGTGCCGACGATGTGGTGGCCTTGTTGTTGGCGCTGGCGTCGCCTCAGGAGTTGAATATCCTTGCTTTGACCACGGTCGCCGGCAACGTGCGCCTGGACAAGACATCACGAAACGCGCGGCTGGCGCGCGAGTGGGCAGGGCGCGAGGACGTGCCGGTCTATGCCGGCGCGTCTCGGCCGCTGATGCGCACGCCTATCTATGCCGAGGACATCCACGGCAAGGAAGGGCTGTCGGGTGTTTCTGTATACGAGCCGAAAGCCGCCCTGGCCGAGGGCAATGCGGTCGCCTACCTGATCGATACGTTGATGTCGGCCAGCCCCCACAGCATCACTATTGCGATGCTTGGACCGCAGACCAATCTGGCCTTGGCGCTCATGCAGCAGCCGGCAATCATTCAGGGCATCAAGGAAGTAGTCATCATGGGTGGTGCGCACTTCAATGGCGGCAACATCACACCGGTAGCCGAATTCAACCTGTTCGCTGACCCGCATGCGGCCGAAGTGGTACTCAACAGCGGTATGAAACTGACGTATCTGTCTCTGGATGCAACTCACAAGATCCTCACCAGTGACGAGCGCCTGAAGCAGATTGCCGCATTGAACAACCAAGCCGGCCAATTGGTAGGCGATATCCTGAATGATTACATCAAGGCCGACATGGAGCACTACGATATTCCGGGCGGTCCGGTGCACGACGCCGCGGTCATCGCCTGGCTGCTCAAGCCGCAGCTGTTTAGCGGTCGCGCGGTCAATGTGGTGATCGACAGTCGCGAGGGGCCGACTTTCGGGCAGACCATTGTCGACTGGCACGACCGCCTCAAAGCACCAAAGAATGCTTTCTGGGTTGATAGCGGCGACGCCCAGGGGTTCTTCAATCTGCTGACTGAGCGCCTGGGTCGTCTGAAGTAATGTTCATTGCTGCAGATGCATGCCGGTGCAGCTTATTCCTGCGCTGATTTTGTCGCGCCCTTTTGGTCTGCCAGGTGCTTCTCGAAAACCTGTTCTATGAAGGATTGCGCAGCCTCGGTCCCCAGGTCTCTGACCAGCAGGTCGATGCCGATGATGACAAGTTCCTCCGTAGAGCCTGGGCTGTAAGAGCTATGGCCGTCCTGCCACTTTGCTTTGATGTCGGCGTCGATACTTACAGTGGTCATGATGGCGCTCGTACGGTCGGAAGAGTCTGAGCCTCGAGTTAACCATTTCGTGGCGCTTTTGGCACTCCGACTTAGGCATGAGCGCAGGGCTATGCGACACTTGGTCTTTGATCACCATTCAAGGACTGCGCTGTGCAGATCGATTTGAACACTCCTGACGGCTTGACCCTTGAAGCCGTTCGCCAACTGTTGGCGTCGGCCAGTGATGATGAGCATACGCAGCTGCGCGTGACCAAGGGCGGCATCGCCTATATTTCATCGGGTGTTGTGGGTGGTAGCGACATCGACGGCCTTCTGTTTCGACTGGAAACGTGGGCTAAAGGGTCGGGATACGTCGGCCTGGTTGCGGCCAGCGACGAAGTCTGGGTCATGCAGATTTTCAATGCATTGAAAGAGAACTGGCCACGACCGGCATTCGATTACATCGACGTGTATTGAGCCTTGTAAATATTCAGTCACGATTGCAGGGTGAAGGGTGTGGCAATGCTCAGGCAAACTTGCCGTTTGTCCGCGGCGAAGGGCAGGGTACCTGGCCTCCCTGTGAAACCAAACGCCGGATTGGCGGTCGCACGATCTCAGCTTAACTAATGAAAAAAGGAGGCTTCATGCCTTGGAAGCTCGCGTCATTGGGTACTTTGTTGGCCGCTGCCACGTTGGCCGGTTGCAGCACCGGCACCACCGAGTCGGCAACAGACCCTGTCACGACGACTGACACAGGTCACAGCCGTTGCGAGGCCAAAGCGGCCGAGTTCACCATCGGCAAACAAGCTTCGCCCGAGTTGCTGGAGCAGGCGCGTACGCGTGCCGGCGCGCAGAATGCGCGGTTCCTTCTGCCGACCGATATGGTGACGCTGGAGTACCGCTCTGATCGCTTGAATCTCAACACTGACGCCAATCGGGTCGTCACCCGCGTCAACTGCGGCTGATCACCCCCAGGCTTTTGCATTGACCACAAAAAACCCCGTCACATGGACGGGGTTTTTTTAGTGCGCCTGGAAATTACTCTGGGCGAACTTGAGCAGCTTGCATACCCTTTTGGCCTTTCTCAGCCACGAAGGAAACGGTTTGGCCTTCTTTCAGGCTTTTGAAACCGTCGCTTTCGATAGCTTTGAAGTGTACGAACAGGTCGTCACCGCCACCTTGAGGAGTGATGAAGCCGAAGCCTTTTTCATCGTTGAACCATTTAACGGTGCCGGTTTGGCGATTAGACATGGTGTATCTCCAAGAAACATATATTTTCAGTAGTACTGTGCTGCTCAGGCCAACTGGGCACACCGGGGTATCATAGTCGAAATGTGCGCTTTGGCACCCCCCCGCAGGTGCTGTTTGCCCTGCAGTCACGCTTTCTTTGTTGCCTGATATGGCTGAAAGCCCCGATTTAAAAGGCTTTCAGCCGAAAGTAAAGACGATAAAAAAAGCTGTAAAACCTGCATAAATTGTAGGAAAACGCGATTTTCAGAGGCTTTTTACCGGCTCAAATCGCAATTCAAGCCCGTTTCAAGGCTCACTTTTTCGCCGGAGCGTTGGCCTTGCACTTGGAAATCTGAGTCAGGGCCTGCTGTTTCAGTGAGTCACTGGCAGTGTTGTCCATCAAGGACTGAAGGTCCTTGGCCGGGTACGATTTGATTGCATCGGCACCACAGGCGCAGTGAGACTTGGCCGCCGCAGCGCCGATCTGCGGCGTGGCCGCTTCAGTGCACTGGGCCATGTATTTTTCGCGCTCGCCCTTGGGCCAATCGGCGTGCGCAGCCAGAGGCAACAGCAGAACGATAGGTGCGACTACAGCGAACAAACGATTCAGACGCATGCCGGGATGCTCCTTGTGGGGTCAATGTCTTTTATCTGAGGGGTAAAGCGCGAATCAAGTTCAGCACTCTGGCACAAAAACGCCATATTTGCCTTGGCTGAAAACCACCCACAGCCACGACCGTTCATCTGTGCTAGCATGCCCCGCTCAGGTTTTTCGTTGCTGGCTCCGGTCGACCTTCAGTCCCGGGCGCGGCAACTGCCTGAATAACCCTGATTTGAATCCCAGTCACTCTGGTTCGGTTTTCCGGTTGGCCGCAAGGCTCCTGCCGCTGTAAGGCAGGCGTTCGTCATTGAATGGCCTGGACCGGATCTTGTACTGGCTCATCCCAACCCACGTGACCTTTGGTAGGGGTCACCACTAGGAGAGGAGGCGCCATGCCAACTATTACTCTTCCCGACGGCAGTCAACGTTCATTCGATCACCCGGT
>NZ_RCOB01000214.1:0-15368 GCF_004307665.1 Pseudomonas sp. Sample_16 | reverse complement strand
CGCTGAACATCGAATGCCAGCAGGTCAGCATCGATTTCCGCCTGAAAAGCCGTTATGTCGACGAGCAAGCCACTGACCTCGACGACGCACTGGCCCGTATCGCCAAGTACACCGCCGAAGGCAAGGCAATCTCCATCGCGCTGCTGGGCAACGCGGCGGAAATCCTGCCGGAACTGGTCAAGCGTGGCGTGCGTCCGGACATGGTCACCGACCAGACCAGCGCCCACGACCCGCTCAACGGCTACCTGCCGGCCGGCTGGACCTGGGATCAATACCGCGAGCGCGCCAAGACCGAGCCTGCCGCTGTAATCAAAGCCGCCAAGCAATCGATGGCCGTACACGTCAAGGCGATGCTGGACTTCCAGAAAATGGGCGTGCCGACCTTCGACTATGGCAACAACATCCGTCAGATGGCGCAGGAAGAAGGCGTGGAAAACGCATTCGACTTCCCGGGCTTCGTACCGGCCTACATCCGTCCGCTGTTCTGCCGCGGCATCGGCCCGTTCCGCTGGGCTGCGCTGTCGGGCAACGCTGAAGACATCTACAAGACCGACGCCAAAGTAAAAGAACTGATCCCGGACGACGCTCACCTGCACAACTGGCTGGACATGGCCCGCGAGCGCATCAGCTTCCAGGGGCTCCCAGCGCGTATCTGCTGGGTTGGCCTGGGCCTGCGCGCCAAGCTCGGTCTGGCGTTCAACGAAATGGTGCGCAGCGGCGAGCTGTCGGCACCGATCGTGATCGGTCGCGACCACCTGGACTCCGGTTCGGTCGCCAGCCCGAACCGCGAAACCGAATCGATGCAGGACGGCTCCGACGCCGTGTCCGACTGGCCGCTGCTCAACGCCTTGCTCAACACCGCGAGCGGCGCGACCTGGGTTTCGCTGCACCACGGCGGCGGCGTCGGCATGGGCTTCTCCCAGCATTCGGGCATGGTGATTGTCTGCGACGGTACTGATGAAGCGGCCGAGCGTATCGCACGCGTGCTGCACAACGACCCGGCCACTGGCGTCATGCGTCACGCCGATGCCGGTTACCAGATCGCCATCGATTGCGCCAAGGAACAAGGGCTGAACCTGCCGATGATTACCGGCAAGTAACGCTTGCCCGTAGGAGCAACGCTTGCTCGCGATGAACGATAACGTGGTGCATCAGATACACCGCCATCGCGAGCAAGCTCAGCTCCTACAGGGACCGAATGAATTCCAATAACAATCCACAGAGGTTGAACCATGGCTGTTAACAGCGAACGTGCAGGCAGCAAACCGTTGATCGAGAAACGTTCGATCGACTACATCCCGGAAGCGGAAAGACACGGTCGTCTGTTCAGCCAGTTCACCCTGTGGATGGGGGCCAACCTGCAAATCACCGCGATTGTTACCGGAGCCTTGGCCGTGGTGCTGGGCGGTGACGTGTTCTGGTCGTTGATCGGGCTGTTGATCGGTCAAGTGCTCGGTGGCGGCGTGATGGCGCTGCATGCCGCGCAAGGTCCGAAGCTTGGCTTGCCGCAGATGATCTCGAGCCGGGTACAGTTCGGGGTCTACGGTGCGGCCATCCCGATCGTGCTGGTGTGCCTGATGTACCTGGGGTTCACCGCAACGGGAACCGTGTTATCCGGCCAGGCGCTGGGCCAGTTGTTTGGGGTCAGCGACACCGTCGGTATCCTCCTTTTCGCCAGTGTCATCGTGCTGGTCACGGTGCTCGGTTATCGGGTGATCCATTGGATCGGTCGCGTCGCCAGTGTCATTGGCGTGATTGCCTTTGTTTATCTGTTCAGCCGTCTGGTGAGCCAGGTTGACGTTGGCGCCCTGTTGCAAATCCGCCACTTCAGCTGGAGCAGCTTCTTGCTCGCGGTGTCGCTCGCGGCGTCCTGGCAAATCGCCTTCGGCCCCTACGTGGCTGACTATTCGCGCTACCTGCCAAGCAAGGTTTCCTCGGTGAAAACCTTTTTTGCCGCCGGTGCGGGTTCGGTCATTGGTGCCCAGGTGGCAATGGTTCTCGGCGTATTTGCCGCGGCTTCGGCCAACGGCCAATTCGCCGGTCACGAAGTGGCCTACATCGTGGGGCTGGGCGGTACCGGTGCCACCGCTGCGCTGCTGTACTTCAGCATCGCGTTCGGCAAGGTCACCATTTCCACACTGAACTCCTACGGCAGCTTCATGTGCATCGCGACCATCATCAGCGGTTTCCGTGGCGAACTGAAGGTCACGCGCCTGCAGCGTCTGGTCTTCGTACTGGCCATCGTCGGTGCCGCGACCCTGATGGCGTTGCTCGGCCAGCACTCGTTCCTCGGTGCGTTCAAGTCCTTCATCCTGTTCCTGCTGGCGTTCTTCACGCCATGGAGCGCGATCAATCTGGTGGACTACTACTGCATCACCCGCGAGCGCTACGACGTGCCGGCGCTGGCCGATCCGAACGGGCGCTACGGCCGTTGGAACGCCCTCGGTATCAGCGTCTATGTTTTCGGTGTGCTGGTGCAGCTGCCGTTCATCGCCACCAAGTTCTACACCGGCCCACTGGTGGCTGCTCTGGGTGATGTGGATATTTCCTGGATCATCGGTCTGGTGCTGCCCGCAGCCGTGTATTACGTGTGTGCGAAAAAGTGGCATGGCAGCGTACCCGATCACCTGATTCTGCCGGTCGAGCAGGACAGCGTTGTACAAACCAAAACAATCGGGGCCGGTCGCGCTGCGGCGCAGGCCTGACTGGACGTGGACAGGGCTGGATGCCTCTTGACTGCCGTAAGCCCATTCATGATTAGGAGCGTCACAACAATGAAATCGAACAAGACCCTGCTGACCGCATTGCTTTCCATGGGCCTGCTGGCCAGCGCTGGCGCCACTCAGGCGGCGGGTTGGTGCGAGTCGGGCAAACCGGTGAAATTCGCCGGCCTGAACTGGGAAAGCGCCATGCTCCTGACCGACGTGATGCAAGTCGTGCTGGAGAAAGGCTACGACTGCAAGACCGACAGCCTGCCGGGCAACTCCATCACCATGGAAAACGCCCTGAGCAGCAACGACATCCAGGTGTTTGCCGAAGAGTGGGTTGGCCGCAGCGAAGTCTGGAACAAAGCCGAGAAGGCCGGCAAGGTCGTCGGTGTCGGCGCGCCGGTGGTCGGTGCGGTCGAAGGCTGGTACGTGCCGCGCTACGTGATCGAAGGCGACGCCAAGCGCAAGCTGGAACCTAAAGCACCTGACCTGAAAACCATTGCCGATCTGGGCAAATATTCCGCCGTGTTCAAGGACGCCGAAGAACCATCCAAGGGCCGTTTCTACAACTGCCCGGCTGGCTGGACCTGTGAGCTCGACAACAGTGAGATGCTGAAAAGCTACGGCCTGGAAAGCAGCTACACCAACTTCCGCCCAGGCACCGGCCCGGCGCTGGATGCCGCCGTGCTGTCGAGCTACAAGCGTGGCGAGCCGATCCTGTTCTACTACTGGTCGCCGACCCCGCTGATGGGCCAGGTGGACGTGGTCAAACTGGAAGAAAAGCCGGGCGTGGACAAGACCGTGACCATCAAGGTCGGCCTGTCCAAGACCTTCCACGACGAAGCCCCGGAATTGGTGGCCGTGCTGGAAAAGGTCAACCTGCCGATCGACCTGCTGAACCAGAACCTGGGGCGCATGAGCAAGGAGCGCATCGAGTCGCCAAAACTGGCGAAGATCTTCCTGAAGGAACATCCTGAAGTCTGGCACGCATGGGTGAGCGAAGACGCTGCCAAGAAAATCGACGCGGCCTTGTAGGTCGAGTTTCTCCGGCTGTCGGCAACGGCAGTCGGACGCTTGATCGCAACCCCTTGATTGAGAGTCTCTTATGTTTCCCGAAAGCTTTACCTTTTCCATCGCCGACTGGGTCAACGGTTGGGTCGATTCGCTGGTGACCAACTACGGCGACGTGTTCCGCAGCATCTCCGATACGCTGCTGTGGGCCATCGTCAATCTCGAAGGCCTGCTGCGTGCCGCGCCATGGTGGCTGATGCTGGCGATCGTCGCGGGCGTTGCCTGGCATGCGACCCGTAAAGTCGTGACCACTGCCGTCATTGTCGGCCTGCTGTTCCTGGTGGGCGCGGTCGGCCTCTGGGACAAACTGATGCAGACCCTGGCGCTGATGATGGTGGCGACGGTCATATCGGTGCTGATCGGCATTCCGCTGGGCATCCTGTCGGCGCGCAGCAATCGCCTGCGTTCGGTGCTGATGCCGCTGCTGGACATCATGCAGACGATGCCGAGCTTCGTGTACTTGATCCCGGTATTGATGCTGTTCGGTCTGGGCAAGGTCCCGGCGATTTTCGCCACGGTGATCTACGCCGCGCCGCCGCTGATCCGCCTGACTGACCTGGGCATTCGCCAGGTCGACGGCGAAGTGATGGAAGCGATCAATGCCTTCGGCGCCAACCGCTGGCAGCAACTGTTCGGCGTGCAACTGCCGCTGGCCCTGCCGAGCATCATGGCGGGTATCAACCAGACAACCATGATGGCCCTGTCGATGGTGGTGATCGCCTCGATGATCGGTGCCCGTGGTTTGGGTGAAGACGTGCTGGTGGGGATTCAGACCCTCAACGTCGGACGTGGCCTTGAAGCCGGTCTGGCGATCGTGATTCTGGCTGTGGTGATCGACCGCATTACACAGGCGTACGGTCGCGCACGGCATGAGGTGAGCAAATGAACAACGCAACCGTGAGCAAGATCGAAGTCAAAAACGTCTTCAAGATTTTCGGCAACCGTTCCAAAGACGCGCTGGCCATGGTCGGCCAGGGCAAGACCAAAGAACAGGTGCTGGCCGAAACCGGCTGCGTGGTCGGGGTCAACGATCTGTCCTTGAGCATCGGCAGCGGCGAGATTTTCGTGATCATGGGCTTGTCGGGCTCCGGCAAGTCGACGCTGGTGCGCCACTTCAATCGCCTGATCGACCCGACCAGCGGTGCGATCCTGGTGGACGGTGTGGACATCCTGCAATACGACATGGAAGCCCTGCGCGAATTTCGCCGGCGCAAGATCAGCATGGTGTTCCAGAGCTTCGGCCTGTTGCCGCACAAGAGCGTGCTGGACAACGTTGCCTACGGCCTGAAAGTCCGTGGCGAAAGCAAAGCCCTGTGCAACGAACGCGCGCTGCACTGGATCAACACCGTGGGCCTCAAGGGCTACGAAAACAAATACCCGCATCAGCTCTCGGGTGGCATGCGTCAGCGCGTGGGCCTGGCCCGTGCATTGGCGGCCGACACCGACATCATCCTGATGGACGAAGCCTTCAGTGCTCTCGATCCGCTGATCCGCGCCGAGATGCAGGACCAGTTGCTGGAGCTGCAAAAGACCCTGCACAAGACCATCGTCTTCATCACCCACGACCTCGACGAGGCCGTACGCATCGGCAATCGCATCGCGATCCTCAAGGACGGCCGCCTGATCCAGGTCGGCACGCCGAAAGAGATCCTGCATTCGCCGGCGGATGAATATGTCGACCGGTTCGTGCAGCGGCGGGCTGCGGTGGTCTAAAAACTGGCGGTGTCTGTACCGGCCCCATCGCTGGCAAGCCAGCTCCCACAGTGTTCTGGTGTGTGAACACAATAGGGGCAATATGACCCGTCCCTGTGGGAGCTGGCTTGCCAGCGATGAGGCCGGTGAAGTTGCATCAATATTCAGGTTGTAAGCACGAGGTTGAAGATGTCCCAGGCTGAAAAAATCGTTATCGCCGACGCGCCGTTGCGTTGGCAGGATGTGGTTGCCGTAGCCCGCCATGGCGCACAGCTCGAGCTGTCGGCGCAGGTGTGGGACCGCATCGAAAACGCCCAGGCGATCGTCCAGCGCATCGTCGCCAGCGGCGAGCGCGCCTACGGCGTGAACACCGGCCTGGGCGCCTTGTGCAACGTCTCGCTCAAAGACGAACAACTCAGCCAACTCTCGCGCAACACCTTGCTCAGCCATGCCTGTGGCGTTGGCGCACCGCTGGCCGACGAGCAGACGCGCGCCATCATCTGCGCTGCCATCCGCAATTACAGCCAGGGAAAATCCGGCATTCACCGCCGGGTCGTCGAAGCGCTGCTGGCGCTGCTCAATCGCGGTATCACCCCACAAGTGCCCTCTCAGGGCTCGGTTGGCTACCTGACCCACATGGCGCACATCGGCATTGCGCTGCTGGGCGTCGGCAACGTCAGCTATCGCGGGCAAATCGTGCCGGCGCAGCAGGCGCTGGCGCAAGAAGGCCTGCAACCGGTCCAGCTCGGTGCCAAGGACGGTCTGTGCCTGGTCAACGGCACCCCGTGCATGACCGGCCTCAGCAGCCTGGCAATTGCCGACGCCACGCGTCTGTTGCAGTGGGCCGACGTAATCAGTGCCATGAGCTTCGAAGCCCAGCGTGGCCAGATCGCCGCATTCGATGCCGAGATCATTGCGCTCAAGCCGCACCCGGGTATGCAACAGGTCGGCATCAACCTGCGCGCGCTGCTCGATGGCAGTGAAGTGATCGCCCAGAGCAAAGGCATTCGCACCCAGGATGCCTTGAGCATCCGCTCGATTCCCCAAGTGCATGGCGCCGCTCGCGATCAACTCGAGCATGCGATCAAACAGATTGAAATCGAACTCAACGGCTGCACCGATAACCCGCTGCTGTTGGGTACGCCGGACAACTTCCGCGTCATGTCCCAAGCCAACCCGCACGGCCAGTCCGTGGCACTGGCGGCGGATCTGCTGGCCATCGCCATGGCGGAAATCGGCTCCATCGCCGAGCGTCGCCTGGATCGTTTGATCAACCCGCACGTCAGTGGTCTGCCGGCGTTTCTGGTGGCCAATCCGGGGGTGAACTCCGGAATGATGATCGTGCAATACGTCGCCGCTTCGCTGTGTGCGGAAAACCGCCAACTGGCGCAACCCGCGGTGCTGGACAACTACGTGACCTCGGGCCTGCAGGAAGATCACCTGAGCCTGGGCACCAACGCCGCGCTGAAACTGCATCGCGCGCTGGAAAACTGCACGCAGATCCTCGCCATCGAGTACCTGTTGGCGGCCCAGGCATTCGAATTCCTCAAGGAACAACGCTTCGGCGCTGGTACCGATGCCGCCTGGCGTCTGCTGCGTGAACGTGTGCCAGCCTACGATCAGGATCGTTGGCTGGCGCCGGACATTGCCGCCGCTGCTGCTGTACTGAAAGAACCGAATTTGTTGCACAAGGCTTTACCGAACCTCAACTGATTTCAACATAAGCCAGCGTGCCAAGGCGCCAGCCCCCCAAAAGGTGGGAAGCGACGGACAACGGACATCTCCGGAGCGTCTGGTTAGTTAATAAAAACTCTCAAAAGGAGAATGAATGTGACTGCGCTTAATTTGATCCCTGGCCAACTGACGCTCGCTCAACTGCGTGATGTCTATCAGCAACCGGTGCAACTGACCCTCGACAACAGCGCATCAAGGCAGATCGAAGCCAGTGTTGCCTGCGTGGAGCAGATCCTCGCCGAAAACCGCACGGCCTACGGCATCAACACCGGTTTCGGCCTGCTGGCTTCGACCCGCATCGCCAGTGAAGACCTGGAAAACCTCCAGCGTTCGCTGGTGTTATCGCACGCCGCGGGTGTCGGCCAACCGATCAGCGACGACCTGGTCCGACTGATCATGGTGCTCAAGGTCAACAGCCTCAGCCGTGGTTTCTCCGGCATCCGCCGGGTGGTGATCGACGCGCTGATCGCGCTGATCAACGCCGAGGTTTACCCGCACATTCCATTGAAAGGTTCGGTCGGTGCATCCGGTGACCTGGCGCCATTGGCCCACATGTCGCTGGTGCTGCTGGGCGAAGGCAAGGCGCGCTACAAGGGCGAGTGGATGGAAGCTACCGAAGCGCTGAAAGTCGCCGGCTTGACCCCGCTGACCCTGGCGGCGAAAGAAGGTTTGGCACTGCTCAATGGCACCCAAGTGTCCACTGCGTTTGCCTTGCGTGGCCTGTTCGAGGGTGAAGACCTGTTCGCCGGTGCCCTGGCGCTGGGCGGCCTGACCGTTGAGGCGGTTTTGGGCTCGCGCTCGCCGTTCGACGCACGCATCCACGCGGCCCGTGGCCAGAAAGGCCAGATCGACGCCGCCGCCGCGTATCGCGACCTGCTGGGTGAGCGCAGCGAAGTCTCCGACTCCCATGAAAACTGCGAGAAGGTTCAAGACCCTTACTCCTTGCGTTGCCAGCCACAGGTCATGGGCGCCTGCCTGACCCAATTCCGTCAGGCGGCCGAAGTGCTGGCCGTCGAAGCCAACGCTGTGTCGGACAACCCGCTGGTATTCGCTGCTGAAGGCGACGTGATTTCCGGTGGCAACTTCCACGCCGAGCCGGTGGCCATGGCCGCCGACAACATGGCTTTGGCCATTGCGGAAATCGGCTCCCTGAGCGAGCGCCGTATCTCGCTGATGATGGACAAGCACATGTCGCAATTGCCGCCGTTCCTGGTGGCCAACGGTGGTGTGAACTCCGGTTTCATGATCGCCCAGGTGACCGCCGCGGCACTGGCCAGCGAGAACAAGGCGCTGTCCCATCCGCATTCGGTGGACAGCCTGCCGACCTCCGCCAACCAGGAAGACCACGTGTCCATGGCTCCGGCAGCCGGCAAGCGCCTGTGGGAAATGGCCGAGAACACTCGCGGGATTCTCGCGGTGGAATGGCTGGCAGCGGTTCAGGGGCTGGACCTGCGCAATGGTCTGAAGACCTCGCCGAAGCTGGAGCAGGCTCGGGCGATTCTGCGCAAGGAAGTGCCGTTCTATGAGAAGGACCGCTTCTTTGCACCGGATATCAATGCGGCGACCGAGTTGTTGGCTTCGCGTTGCCTGAGCGAATTGGTGTCGGCGAAATTGCTGCCTAGCCTCTAACCCCACCCACCGATCGTTCCCACGCTCTGCGTGGGAATGCAGCCCGTGACGCTCCGCGTCACTGGACGCAGAGCGTCCCTTGAGGCATTCCCACGCGGAGCATGGGAACGATCAAAGACGAGGAACTCGGGATGAAAACCCTCTGGCAACACTGCCACGTCGCAACCATGGCGCAGGGCGTTTACTCGATCATCGAGGACGCCGCCATCGTGACGTCCGATGCACTCATCGAGTGGATCGGCCCTCGCGCCGAACTGCCGGCGGGCGAATACCCGGCGGTCAACGATTTGAAAGGGGCCTGGGTCACGCCGGGCCTGATTGACTGCCACACGCATACAGTGTTCGGCGGCAACCGCAGCGGTGAATTCGAGCAGCGGCTGCAAGGCGTCAGCTACGCGGAAATCGCCGCAGCCGGGGGTGGAATCGCCAGCACCGTGCGCGCCACCCGTGCTGCCAGCGAAGATGAACTGTTCGCCAGTGCCGCCAAGCGTCTGAAAAGCCTGATGCGTGATGGTGTCACCAGCATTGAAATCAAATCCGGCTACGGCCTGGACCTGGCCAACGAACGCAAGATGTTGCGCGTGGCCCGTCGTCTCGGTGCCGAACTGCCGGTCAGCGTGCGCAGCACCTGCCTGGCGGCGCACGCCTTGCCACCGGAATACAAGGATCGTGCTGACGACTACATCGAGCACATCTGCGCAGAAATGCTCCCGGCCCTGGCCGCCGAAGGGTTGGTGGACGCGGTGGACGCGTTCTGTGAATACCTGGCGTTCTCGCCGGCGCAGGTCGAGCGTGTTTTCATCACTGCCCGGGAATTGGGTTTACCAGTGAAACTGCACGCCGAGCAATTGTCGTCGTTGCACGGTTCGAGTCTGGCCGCGCGTTACCACGCATTGTCCGCCGATCACCTGGAATTCATGACCGAAGACGACGCCATCGCCATGGCCGAGGCCGGCACGGTCGCCGTGCTGCTGCCCGGAGCCTTTTACTTCCTGCGCGAAACCCAATTGCCGCCGATGGATGCCCTGCGCAAACACGGGGTAAAAATCGCCATCGCCAGCGACCTCAATCCGGGCACATCGCCGGGACTGTCGCTACGCCTGATGCTGAACATGGCGTGTACCTGTTTCCGCATGACCCCGGAAGAGGCCCTGGCCGGCGCGACCCTTCATGCCGCCACTGCCTTGGGCATGGCCGACACCCACGGCTCACTGGAGGCCGGCAAGGTCGCGGATTTCGTCGCCTGGCAAATCGATCGTCCGGCCGACCTGTGTTACTGGCTGGGCGGCGACCTGGAAAAACGCGTCGTGCGTCACGGCGTCGAAACGAGTCTGTAGGAGAGCAGTTGTGGATAAGGTTCTGAACTTCAAACAAGGCCGCGTACCGCTGCTGATCAGCATGCCCCACGCCGGTGTTCGCCTGACGCCTGCAGTCGAAGCCGGGCTGATACCCGACGCGAAAAGCCTGCCGGACACCGACTGGCACATCCCGCAGCTTTACGATTTCGCCGCCGAGCTGGGTGCCAGCACCCTGGCCGCCGAGTATTCGCGTTTCGTCATCGACCTCAACCGGCCGTCCGACGACAAACCTTTATACGTCGGCGCTACCACCGGCCTGTATCCGGCGACGCTGTTCGATGGCATTCCATTGTTCCGTGAGGGCATGGAACCTTCGAAAGAGGAACGTGCGACGTATCTGCAGCAGATCTGGACGCCATATCACAGCACCTTGCAAAACGAGCTGGCGCGCCTCAAAGCCGAGTTCGGTTACGCGCTGCTGTTCGATGCACATTCGATCCGCTCGATCATCCCGCACCTGTTCGACGGCAAGTTGCCGGACTTCAACCTCGGTACTTTCAACGGCGCCAGTTGTGACCCGCAATTGGCCGGTCAGCTGGAAGCCATCTGCGCGCGCCACGGCGACTACAGCCATGTGCTTAACGGTCGCTTCAAGGGCGGTCACATCACCCGACACTACGGTAATCCAGCCGAAAACATCCATGCCGTGCAACTGGAGTTGGGCCAGTGCACGTACATGGAAGAATTCGAGCCGTTCCGCTATCGAGCGGATCTGGCAGAGCCGACGCGGATGGTGTTGAAGGAACTGCTGCAAGGCTTGCTCGCATGGGGCGAGCAACACTACCGGTGACTGATCGTTCCCACGCTCCGCGTGGGAATCCCTCCCTGGCTGCATTACCACGCAAAGCGTGGGAACGATTGATCGAGACAGTCGCCTCCGTGCAAATCTCGGTCGCCACAGTTCGCTTTTAGCGCTCGTCTGCTGCGTAATGTTTCGACCACGGTGCACAAAGACACCGGCCCGACAATAATCCGCTGCCGCACGAGATCATCCTGATGAAAAGACTGTTTACCCGCTGTCTCTCAATCTTCTGCGGTTCCGCGCTGTTGAGTGCCGGCGCCATGGCGGCGGACGACGCCTCCTGCAAAACCGTGCGCATGGGCGTGGTCAACTGGACGGACGTGATCGCCACCAGCGGCATGGCCGACGTGTTGCTCAATGGTCTTGGTTACGAAAGCAAGCAGACGAGCGCCGTGCAGCAAATCATTTTCGCCGGGATTCGCGACAAGCGCCTGGACATCTTCCTCGGTTACTGGAAACCGGCGATGGATAAAAACATCGCGCCGTTCCTGGCCGCCAATCAAGTCAAGGTCATGGACAAACCAAGCCTGGCCGATGCCCAGGCCACGCTCGCCGTTCCTGACTACGTTGCCGCAGCGGGCCTGAAAACCTTCGCCGACATTGCCAGGTTCAAGGATCAGCTTGGTGGCAAGATCTACGGCATCGAACCGGGCAGTGGCGCCAACACCACGATCAAGACCATGATTGAAACCAATCACTTTGGTCTCAAGGACTTCAAGCTGATCGAATCCGGTGAGGCCGGTATGCTCGCCGCCGTTCAGCGTGCGGTGAATCGCAAGGAGTTCGTGGTCTTCGTCGGCTGGACTCCGCACCCGATGAACATCAACATGAACATCACCTACCTGACCGGCAGCGAAGACGTCTACGGCCCGAACGAAGGCGCCGCGACCGTTTCGACCGTGACCGCTCCCGATTACGCCCAGCGTTGCCCGAACGTCAATCGCCTGCTGGAAAACCTGACCTTCACCGCCGCCCAGGAAAGCCAGTTGATGGTGCCGATCATGGAGCGCCAGACGCCCCAAGACGTCGCCAGAAAATGGCTGCGCGAGCACCCGGAAGATCTTGAGCGCTGGCTGGCCGGTGTCAACAGTTTCGATGGCAAGGACGGCGTAGCCACGGTTCAGGCCAGCCTGAAAAACTGATGACGACCTATCCTTTATCAGAACAGCTTTCGGCGTTCGTCGACAAAACCCTGAGTTTCAACAGCACCGAAAGCAGCCTGAGCGGATTGCGTCAGGCCTACAGCGAGATGTGTCGGGCATTCACGCCGCCGCGTCCGGCAGGGTTGTACGTGGTCGATTTCGAATTGGCGGGGGTTGCCGTTCGTTCGTATCAGCCGCCGGTTTCACCTTCTGCTGCTGGCATGCCGTGCATCGTCTACCTGCATGGCGGCGGCTGGGTGGTGGGGGACCTGGATTCCCACGACTTCATCTGCGCCGAACTGGCCTCGACGCTTAACGTGTTGGTGATCGCTGTCGATTACCGTCTGGCGCCGGAGCATCCGTTTCCCGCGGCCTTCGACGATTGCCTGAAAGTCTGGCGCGCACTGCGCACTGGGCCGTTTCAACTGGATCGCGCTCGCACGCTGGTGGCTGGCGACAGCGCCGGCGGCAATCTCGCGGCCGCCCTGTGCCTGGCATTGCGCGATGCGGGTGAACCCTTGCCGGCGGCGCAGGTGTTGATCTATCCGGGGCTGGGTGGCGATCAGCAATTGGCGTCTCGCAGTGAATGCGTTGATGCTCCGTTGCTGAGCAGCAGCGATGTCGATTGCTACCACGCGTTGTACCTGGGTGGCACAGCGAAGCCGGGTGCCTGTGCGATGCCGCTACTGGCCGGCAATTTCAGCGGCCTGCCGCCGGCATTGATTGCGGTGGCGCAGTTCGATCCGCTGCGCGATGACGGTATGCTTTACGCCGAGCGACTGAACAGCGCCGGCGTGAGCGCGACGCTGTATTACGGCGAGGGCCTGGTTCATGGTTGTTTACGGGCGCGGGGGCAGGCTGTAGAGGTGGATGCGTTGTACGAAACGCTGCTCCGTTATCTCGCGGACAAACTCTGACCCTGCAAGGGCATGCTCATTGACGTAAATCGGGTTTATGATGCCCAACGGCAGAATAATAGAAGTCCCCCCAGGGATGACCTCGACCCCTTACGGAGCGCGCAATGCAGACTTTGTACCCGCAGATCAAACCCCACGCCCGGCACGATCTGGCCGTCGACGCGACTCACACGCTGTATGTCGACGAGAGCGGTTCGCCGGAAGGTTTGCCGGTAGTGTTCATTCACGGCGGCCCCGGGGCCGGGTGTGATGCCCAGAGCCGCCGCTATTTCGATCCGAACCTGTATCGCATTGTCACTTTCGATCAACGCGGTTGCGGTCGCTCCACACCCCACGCGAGCCTGGAAAACAACACCACCTGGGATCTGGTCGCCGACCTCGAGCGCATCCGCAAACACCTGGGTATCGACAAATGGGTGCTGTTCGGTGGCTCCTGGGGCTCGACCCTGGCGCTGGCCTACGCGCAAACCCATCCAGAGCGGGTGCACGGTCTGATCCTGCGCGGGATCTTTCTCTGCCGTCCGCAGGAAATCGAGTGGTTCTATCAGGCCGGTGCCAGCCGTCTGTTCCCGGACTACTGGCAGGACTACCTGGCGCCGATTCCGCTGGACGAGCGCGACGACCTGCTCAGTGCTTTCCACAAGCGCCTGACCGGCAATGATCAGATTGCCCAGATGCATGCGGCCAAGGCCTGGTCACTCTGGGAAGGCCGGACCGCCACCCTGCGGCCGAACCCGCTGGTGGTCGACCGTTTCTCCGAGCCTCAGCGCGCGCTGTCCATTGCCCGGATCGAATGCCACTACTTCACCAACAACGCGTTCCTTGAACCGGATCAACTGATTCGCGACATGGGCAAGATTGCCCACTTGCCCGGCGTGATCGTCCATGGCCGTTATGACGTGATCTGTCCGTTGGACAACGCCTGGGAGCTGCACCAGGCCTGGCCGAACAGTGAGCTGCAAGTCATCCGCGACGCCGGGCACGCCGCTTCCGAACCGGGCATCACCGACGCTTTGGTGCGTGCCGCTGATCAGATGGCACGACGCCTGCTCGATCTGACCCCTGACGAAGCATGAAGGGCTTGCTGCAACGCGTGCGAGGCGCGCGAGTCGAGGTAGCGGGGGAAGTGGTCGGTGCAATCGATCAGGGTTTGCTGGTGCTGGTGGCCGTCGAGCCCGACGACACGCGAGCCAGCGCCGACAAACTTCTCAATAAGCTGCTTAACTATCGGGTGTTCAGCGACGCCGAGGGCAAGATGAATCTGTCCCTGGCGGACGTGGGCGGCGGGTTGCTGCTGGTCTCGCAGTTCACCCTGGCCGCCGATACGAAGAGCGGGTTGCGCCCGAGTTTCTCGACCGCCGCCCCTCCGGCCCTGGGCGAGGAGCTTTTCGACTATCTATTGGGCAAAGCGAAACAGGTGCATGGCACTGTGGCATCAGGTAGATTCGGCGCGGATATGCAGGTGCACCTGGTCAATGATGGCCCGGTCACCTTCCTGTTACAGACCTGAAAGCGCTTGAAACATCTTTTTAAGCGCATTTCGGCTGAAAACAGGTGTTTTTCCCAATAAATACTTTGTTACCCCTGATGCGTTGTAACGCGGCCTGCTAGATAATCGCGCGCTACGGGGATCAGCGTTCGTTGGTCCATTTTGACTTAGGTAGAGACTTGTCTGGATCCGATTGGGGAATCATTTTGCCCCAGCGGAGTCGGAACAATGCTCGCCAACTTGGCAAGAGTGGTCTGCAGGACCGGTTTTCATGTACCGGATACCGTACAGACCCTTTAACTGGCCGTTGGTTTTTTGATCTGTTTTCGGCGAGGGTTGCTCGTGATTGTTAGTCCCTGTAACGCACCAAAATTGTCTGCCAAACGGTTACGTAGCGCTCTGGTAGCGGGCTCGGCACTGCTCTGCCTGTTCAGCGCCGGTCAGCTTTGGGCATTCAATCTGGATGATGTATCGGTCAAGGCAAAAGAGCTGGCCGGACAGAAGTACGAAGCGCCGCGCAGTAACCTGCCAAACGAATTCCGCGAAATGAAATTCGCGGACTATCAGAAAATTCGGTTCCTGACTGAAAAGGCCGAGTGGGCGGACCAGAAAACCCCGTTCAAGCTGTCGTTCTATCACCAGGGCATGCATTTCGACACGCCGGTGAAAATCAACGAAATCACGGCGAACACCGTCGAAGAGATCAAATACGATCCAACCCGGTTCGATTTCGGCGACCTCAAGTTTGATCCCAAAGCCACTGAGCAACTCGGTTATGCCGGTTTCCGTGTGCTGTACCCGATCAACAAGGCCGACAAGCAAGACG
>NZ_RCOB01000089.1:0-15545 GCF_004307665.1 Pseudomonas sp. Sample_16 | reverse complement strand
CGGCGGCGATTGCCGTGCCGGAGCTGACCTATTACGCGCGCAAGATCAATGTCGAAAGCTACCGGGTGATCGAAACCTGGCTGGTGACTACGGCGCTGTATGTCGCGGCCTGTTACCTCATTGCCATGCTGCTGCGTTATCTCGAGCAGCGTCTGGCAATCCGCCGATAGGAGGCTCCATGTACGAATCCCCCAGTTGGTTGCATGAGTTGTGGATCGCGCGCGAGCCGCTCTGGCAAGGCTTCTTGACCAGTGTGCAGGTGTCGGCACTGGCGATTTTGCTGGGCACGGTGGTCGGTATGTTTGCCGGACTGGTGCTGACCTACGGCAAGTTCTGGATGCGCGCGCCGTTTCGTTTTTATGTGGACGTGATTCGCGGCACGCCTGTGTTCGTGTTGGTGCTCGCCTGCTTTTACATGGCCCCGGCATTGGGCTGGCAGATCAGTGCGTTTCAGGCCGGTGCATTGGGCTTGACGCTGTTTTGCGGCTCCCACGTCGCCGAGATCGTGCGCGGTGCCTTGCAGGCACTGCCCCGTGGGCAGATGGAAGCGAGCAAGGCCATAGGCCTGACATTCAACCAGACCCTGGGCTACGTACTGTTACCTCAGGCGTTGCGGCAAATCCTGCCGACCTGGGTCAACTCGTCCACCGAGATCGTCAAGGCCTCGACGCTATTGTCGGTGATCGGCGTGGCCGAGTTGCTGCTCAGCACCCAGCAGGTCATTGCCCGAACCTTCATGACCCTGGAGTTTTATCTGTTCGCCGGTTTTCTGTTCTTCGTCATCAACTACGGCATCGAATTACTCGGCCGGCACATTGAAAAGCGGGTGGCCTTGCCATGACTCAAACTCAATCCAATAGTCAAAACGGCCAGCCGCTGCTGGACATTCGCGGCTTGCACAAGCGTTATGACCAGTTCGAAGTGCTCAAGGGCGTTGACCTGAGCATGCAGCGCGGCAACGTGGTGACGCTGATCGGTTCCAGCGGTTCGGGCAAGACCACCTTGCTGCGCTGCGTGAACATGCTTGAAGAATTCCAGGGCGGGCAGATCCTGCTCGACGGCGAGTCCATTGGTTATGACGAAGTCAATGGCAAGCGCATTCGTCACCCGGAAAAAGTCATCGCCCGCCATCGCGCGATGACTGGCATGGCGTTTCAACAATTCAATCTGTTCCCGCATCTGACTGCGTTGCAGAACGTCACCCTCGGGTTGCTCAAGGTCAAAAAGCTGCACAAGGACCAGGCCGTGGCCCTGGCGGAGAAATGGCTGGAGCGGGTCGGCCTGCTGGAACGCCGCGACCACTTTCCCGGGCAGTTGTCCGGCGGCCAGCAACAACGCGTGGCGATTGCCCGGGCGATTGCGATGAACCCGAGCCTGATGCTGTTCGACGAGGTCACTTCGGCCCTCGACCCTGAGTTGGTGGGCGAAGTGCTCAACGTGATCAAGGGCCTGGCGGAAGACGGCATGACCATGCTGCTGGTGACCCACGAAATGCGCTTTGCCTTCGAGGTCTCGGACAAAATCGTATTCATGAATCAGGGGCGTATCGAAGAGCAGGGGCCACCCAAGGAACTGTTCGAACGCCCGCAATCGCCGCGTCTGGCGGAATTTCTCAAAAATACGCGTTTTTGATCTTTCAACTATCAATCAGGAGAAACACTCATGAGCATTACTCGTTACGGCACCGGCAGCACCGCCGCTGGCGGCGCGCCCCGTCCTTTCGCCCGCGCCGTTGAAGCCGATGGCTGGCTGCACGTTTCCGGGCAGGTGCCGGCGGTGGATGGCGAGATCATTGTGGGCGGCATTGTCGAACAGACCCACCAGACCATGAAGAACCTGATCGCGATTCTGCAAGAGGCCGGTTATGGCCTGGAAGATGTGGTGCGTGCCGGCGTGTGGCTGGAGGATCCGCGGGATTTCAGCAGTTTCAACAAGGTCTTTTCCGAGTACTTCAAACCGGAACACGCCCCGGCCCGCGCCTGCGTGCAGGCGAACATGATGGTCGACTGCAAGGTCGAGATCGACTGCATTGCCTACAAGAAAAAGGCCTGAACCGGCGGTGACTGCATCGCTGGCAAGCCAGCTCCCACAGGTGTTGTGTATTGCCACAGATTGCCGGCACACCCTAAATCCCTGTGGGAGCTGGCTTGCCAGCGATGGCGGCCTCACAGTCAACACTGCACACTCGGTAAACTCCCGGCATTTTGAAGGGGAACCACTGACATGACTGAAGACACCATCAAGCGCCGGGCACGCGGTCTGGACCGGGCGTTCGATATCCTCGATTTCCTCAAGGAAGTCGGCCAGCCCCTGCGCCCGAACGATATCGCCAATGGCATCGGCAGCCCAAAATCCACGGTCTACGAACTGGTGGCTTCATTGCTCGAACGCAGGATTCTGGAGCCGGTGGGCAAGGACGGCCACGTCTACCTCGGTCGTCAGCTGTACTTCCTCGGGCAGGCGCATTTGCGTCATTTCGATCTGACCCGCGAGGCCGATCTCGCCTTGCAGGAGATCGTCAGCCAGACCCATGAAACCGCGCAGATGTGCCTGCTCAACGGGCGCAAATACACCGTGGCGTTGATGAAAGAGGGCGAGCGGCATTTTCGTATTTCCTCGGACATCGGCGAGAACGCGCCGATTCCCTGGACCGCGTCCGGGCGCCTGTTGCTGGCGCACCTCAGTGACCAGCAAATCGTCGAGCTGATCGACCACGACGACTTCATCCTGCCCGACGGCGACCGCTTGCCGCTGGAGCAATTCCTGGCGGAAATTCGTCAGGCCGGGCGCGAGGGTTTTTTCTCTTTCGATAGCGTCGCCGACACGTTTACCCATTGCTTCGCCGCCCCGGTCAAAGACCCGAACGGCGTAGCCATCGCGACCCTGTGCATCGTCGCCCCGCGAGCCGATGCCAAGAACAATTACAACGACTACCGCCGGGTGCTGATCGACAGCGCCAACAGCCTGGCCCGTCGCATCAACGAATAAAGCGGCTGCCTGCGGCCGCGAATGTGAGGAGTTCGATCATGTCTTCTGCCAAGAATACTGCCGCCGTGGAAAAGGGCTTTGCCCACATTGGCGCCAACCTGGTGCGCGACGTCAGCCTGCCGGCGCTGGTGCTGCACCGTGAAGCGCTGGAACACAACATCCGCTGGATGCAGGACTTTGTCAGCAACAGCGGCGCTGAACTGGCGCCCCACGGCAAAACCAGCATGACCCCGGCGCTGTTTCGTCGGCAACTGGACGCCGGCGCCTGGGGCATCACCCTGGCCAGCGCCACGCAAACCCGCGCGGCCTACGCCCATGGCGTGCATCGGGTGCTGATGGCCAACCAACTGGTCGGTACGCCGAACATGGCGCTGATCGCCGATCTGCTGGCTGACCCTGCGTTCGACTTCTATTGCATGGTCGACCACCCGGACAACGTCGCTGACCTCGGCGCCTATTTCGCCTCGCGCGGCGTTCGCTTGAACGTGATGATCGAGTACGGTGTGGTCGGTGGACGTTGTGGTTGCCGCAGCGAGCAGCAAGTGCTGGATCTGGCCAAGGCCATCGCTGCGCAACCGGCACTGGCCTTGACCGGGATCGAAGGTTACGAAGGCGTGATCCACGGTGATCACGCGGTCAGCGGGATTCGAGCGTTTGCCGGCTCGCTGGTTCGCCTGGCAGTGCAGTTGCAGGACAGCGGCGCGTTTGCCATTGCGAAACCGATCATCACCGCTTCCGGCTCGGCCTGGTATGACTTGATTGCCGAAGAGTTCGAGGCGCAGAACGCTGCTGGGCGATTCCTCAGCGTCTTGCGCCCGGGCAGTTATGTCGCCCACGACCATGGCATCTACAAAGAAGCGCAATGCTGCGTCCTCGACCGTCGCAGTGATTTGCACGAAGGCCTGCGCCCGGCGCTGGAAGTCTGGGCGCACGTGCAGTCCTTGCCGGAGCCGGGCTTCGCGGTGATTGCCCTGGGTAAGCGCGATGTGGCCTACGACGCCGGTTTGCCGGTGCCGCTGCTGCGTTACAAGGCTGGCGTGGTGCCGGCCAAGGGCGACGATGTCGGTGCCTGCAAGGTGACGGCGGTGATGGACCAGCACGCGTTCATGACCGTGGCGCCGGGGGTAGAACTACGCGTGGGTGACATTATTTCGTTCGGCACTTCGCACCCGTGCCTGACGTTCGACAAGTGGCGCATGGGGTGTCTGGTGGATGAGCAGTTGAGCGTTATCGAGACCATGGAAACCTGTTTCTAACCACACCTGCTCGTTCCCACGCTCTGCGTGGGAATGCCGCCAGGGACGCTCCGCGTCCTGCTTGCGAATGTGACGCAGAGCGTCACGGGATGCATTCCCACGCAGAGCGTGGGTACGATCGTTTGAGAGAGCCTCCACCCTAATGAACACCATCAACACCCTCGGCCCCAACACCCCGCGCATCGCCCTGATCGGCGAATGCATGATCGAGCTGCAACAGCGCGCCGACGGCAGCCTGCAACAAAGCTTCGGCGGCGATACCTTGAACACCGCGGTCTACCTGTCCCGTGAGCTGGGTGCCGCCGGCAGCGTCGACTATGTCACCGCGCTGGGCGACGACAGTTTCAGCGATGCCATGTGCCAGAGCTGGGCCGAAGAAAACATCGGCCTGGACATGGTTCAGCGTTTACCCGGGCGTTTGCCGGGTTTGTACTGCATTCAGACCGATGCCGCCGGCGAGCGTCGTTTCCTTTATTGGCGCAATGAAGCCGCGGTGCGCGATTGCTTCACCACCCCGGCCGCCGCGCCGATCCTGGCGGCGTTGCCGGATTACGATGTGCTTTATTTTAGCGGCATCACGCTCGCGGTCCTTGGCGTACAAGGTCGGGGAAAACTGTTGGAAACCTTGATCGAAGCCCGTCAGCGTGATGCGCGAATCGTCTTCGACAACAACTATCGGCCACGGCTGTGGGCTTCGCTGGAGGATGCGCGGGCGGCCTACCGCAGCGTTTTGCCGTATGTCGATCTGGCGTTGCTGACCGTCGATGACGAACAGGCGCTGTTCCATTTTGCCGATTGCGAGGCGGTGTTCGCCGCGTACGAGCAGATCGGCACGCCGGAAGTGGTGCTCAAGCGAGGTGCCGAAGCGTGCCTGATTCGCTGTGTTGGTGAGTCATTTGAAGTGCCGGCGCAGAAGGTCGAGCGGGTGGTGGATACCACGGCGGCAGGGGATTCGTTCAGTGCGGCGTATCTGGCCTCGCGGCTCAGGGGCGGGAGCCCGGTGGAGGCTGCCGAGGCGGGGCATCGGTTGGCGAGCCAGGTGATTCAGGTACCTGGGGCGCTGACTCCAGGATAACAGTAGCATGGCCGATGGCTGCGCCATCGGATCGCTGGCAAGCCAGCTCTCACAGGTTTTTTGGTGTGGCTGACATCTCTGGCCACCCACAAATCACTGGGAGCTGGCTTGCCAGCGATGCGGCCAGAAAGCCAGCCGCTCAATCCCGGTAAAACACCTGCACCAGGTGATACCCGAACTTGCTCTTGATCGGCCCATGCACCACCCGCAACGGTTTCTTGAAGATCACCGCATCAATCGCCCCAACCATCTGTCCTGGCCGCACTTCACCCAGGTCACCGCCACGTTTGCCGGAGGGGCAAGTGGAATACTTTTTCGCCAGCACATCAAAAGCCTCGCCTTTGGCGATGCGTTGCTTGAGCTGCTCGGCTTCTTCCGAGGTTTTCACCAGAATGTGGCGGGCTTGAGCTTTCATGGGGTAGATACCTTGTAACGGTGTTCACGGCGGGGCGCGCGATTATGCCCTAAGTCACTGGGGTTGGCCGATCATCGTGCGAATCTTGTTGGCCAACAGATCAATGGAGAACGGTTTGGCCACCATGTCCATGCCTTCTTCGAGAAAGCCCTGACGTTCGGCCGCCATCTGCGCATACCCGGTCATGAACAGCACTTTCAGCGCCGGACGATACTGGCGGGCGATTTCCGCCAATTGCCGACCGTTCATACCCGGCAGGCCGACATCCGTCACCAGCAGGTCGACCCGCATGTCGGACTCCAGCAAGGGCAGGGCGGATTTCGCATCTTCGGCTTCGTGTGCGTGATACCCCAGTTCCTTGAGCAGGTCTCGCACCAACATGCGCACCGCCGGGTCATCCTCGACCAACACCACGGTTTCCCCGGCAATGGCCGGTGGCGCTTCGCTGATCACCGGCGACAGCACATCTTCGGGTTCCATGACTCGCAGACGCGGCAGATACAAACGCACACTGGTGCCCTGGCCCGGCAGGCTGAACAGGCTGACGTGGCCGCCCGACTGTTGCGCAAAGCCATAAATCATCGATAACCCAAGCCCGGTGCCCTGACCGATGGGTTTGGTGGTGAAGAACGGATCGAACGCCTTGGCCAGGACTTTGGGGGTCATGCCGGTACCGTTGTCCGTGACGGCGATCATCAGGTAATCGCCGGCCTTGACCGGTTCCAGCGTATTGATGTCGCTGCTGTCGAGGTAGACGTTGGCGGTTTCGATACGCAGCTCACCGCCATCGGGCATGGCATCCCGAGCGTTTATGACCAGGTTGAGCAGGGCGTTTTCCAGTTGGCTGACGTCAGTGCTGACCGGCCAGGCATCTTCGGCCAGTTGCAACTTGAGTTCGATGTGATCGCCCTTGGTTCGCCGCAGCAGGTCTTCCAGGGAATGGATCAGATCGTTGGCGTTCAGCGGTTTGCGATCCAGCGACTGGCGCCTGGAAAACGCCAGCAGGCGATGGGTAAGAGCGGCGGCGCGGTTGGCCGAGGACACCGCCGCCTCGGTGAAGCGGCCGATTTCTTCCGTGCGCCCTTCGGCGATGTAGCGCTGCATCAGGTCAAGGCTGCCGATGATCCCGGTGAGCATGTTGTTGAAGTCATGGGCGATACCCCCCGTCAGCTGGCCCACCGCTTCCATCTTCTGCGCATGGCGCAAGGCGTCTTCCGCGCGTTCGCGCTCGACCATCTCGTTTTGCAGACGCTGATTGCTTTCGGCCAGTTGCCGGGTGCGGGCGGCAACGCGCTCTTCGAGGGTTTCGTTGAGGTTACGCAGGGCTTCTTCGGTCTGCTTGCGCTCGGTTTCGTCGATCACGAAGATGTAGAAACCGTTTACCGAGCCATCGGCACCGTGACGTGGCAAGTAATTCATCAAGGCATGGCGGATACTGCCGTCACGGTGCGGCGTATTGAGGCTGAAGCAGCATGGTTTGCCGCTCAATGCCTGGGCGATGTGCTCGGCGCGCAGGGCGTAGGCCTCATCGCCCAGGACTTCCCGAACCGTGCGGCCATAGAGCTCCTGTGGTGTCAGGCCGTACCAGTCCAGATACGCGGCGTTGTTCAGGCGAAAGCGTTCCTCACGGTCGACATAGCTGATCAGAATCGGCATGGCGTTGATGATCAACTGCAACTCGGTCTGGCTCTGACGCAGGGCCTGCTCGGTATTCTTGCGTTCGGTCAGGTCCAGGGCCGCGCCGAGGAAACGGATCGGCCGGCCGTGATGGTCCTTGTAGCAACGCCCGCGGGCAAACACCCAACGCACTTGGCCATCTGGCTGCAGCAGGCGATATTCCTCGGCGTATTCGGTGCCGTGGGTGATGCAGTGCTTGATGCTGCGGGCGATCATGGCGCGGTCTTCGGGGTGGACGCCGTGCAGGTAATCGCTGATCGGCAGTTGGCCGGCCATGGCCGGATCGATACCGTGCAGTTGGGCGAAATGCGCATCGGCGATGAAGCGGTCCTCGCCGATATCCCAATCCCAGGTGCCCACCGCGTCGGTGGCAGAGAGCGCCAGTTGCAGGCGCTCCTCGGTGTCTTGCTGTGCCTTGAGGCTGGCGGCCGAGCGCTGTTCAAGTTCCAGGGCGATGCGCCGTCGCTCATTGGTTTCGATGGCGGTGACCAGAATTCCGGCGACCTGGGCATTCTCGTCGCGGATCGGGCTATAAGTCAGATCAAGCCAGAAGTCGGAATCCTTGCCGTTGCGCTGCAAGGTGAAACGCTGCTCGCTGTAGGTTCGCACCTGGCCTTGTAGGACGGCGCTGTAAATCGGGTCGGTGAAGTCCTGGAGTTCTGGCCAGATCTGGTGTGTAGGCTGTCCGAAAGCGTGCGGATGCTTGCTGCCCGCGAGCAGGGCGAAGCCGTCGTTGTAGATCTGCGTCAGCTGCGGGCCCCAGAGCAGCAACATCGGCATTGGCGAGTGAATCACGATATCCACGGCGGTTCGCAGGCTTTGCGGCCAGGTACTGGCGGCGCCGAGCGGACTGTTCGCCCAGTCCAGTCGGGCAATCAAGGCCTGGGCATCGCTGCCGGTCGGTGATGCGTTCATCAAGTTGTCCTGCACATAAGTCGGTATGGCGGCGTCTACTATTGTTACCAGACGCTGAATGACCGCAATCGGGTCATTTTCCAATTGAATGCTTCGCGGGTGCTTTTTGCCATGGAAATCGATGCGCTGTTGAAACGCCTGGCCAGCCAGGATGGCTCCGACCTTTACCTGTCCACGGGCGCGCCACCCAGCGCGCGCTTCGACGGAATTCTTACAGCGCTTGACGACCATCCCTTCAAGCCGGGAGACATTGCGGCAATTGCCGCGTCCATCATGGACGCCGAACAGCGGCTGGAGTTCGATCGTCAACTGGAGATGAACCTGGCGATCTCCCTGGCGGGGATTGGTCGCTTCCGGGTCAATATCTTCAAACAGCGTAACGACGTGTCGATGGTGGTGCGCAACGTCAAACTCGACATACCACGTTACGAAGACCTCAAGTTGCCGCCGGTACTGCTCGAGACGGTGATGCTCAAGCAAGGTTTGATGTTGTTCGTCGGCGCCACCGGTTCCGGCAAGTCTACCTCGCTGGCGGCCCTGATCGATTATCGCAACCGTCATGCCAGTGGGCATATCGTCACTATCGAAGACCCGATCGAATACGTCCACCGGCACAAGAAATCAATCATCAACCAGCGCGAGGTCGGCGTCGATACCCGCAGTTTTCACGCCGCGTTAAAAAATACCCTGCGTCAGGCGCCAGACGTGGTGCTGATCGGCGAGATTCGCGACCGCGAAACCATGGAGCACGCACTGGCATTTGCTGATACCGGGCATCTGGTGATCTCCACGCTGCATGCTCACAACGCCCATCAGGCGCTGGACCGCATCATCAACTTTTTCCCCGAGGAACGGCGTACGCAGCTGCTCCACGACCTGGGCAACAACCTCAAGGCATTCGTGTCGCAACGGTTGGTGCGCACTCGGGATGGTCAGCGACGGGCGGCGGTGGAAGTGATGCTCGGGACGCCGACCATTGGCGATTTGATCCGGCGCAATGAACTGGATGAACTTAAAAACATTATGGAAAAATCCAAAGAGTTGGGCATGCAGACCTTCGATGGCGCACTGTATGAACTGGTGGTCGAAGGTGTTATCAGCGAGAGCGAAGCATTAAAGAATGCGGACTCGTTTAATAATCTAAAGTTGCGCCTAAAACGTTATAGAGAGGGTGTTTCAATAGTAAGTGGGCCGAGTAGTGAGTGGAATTTGGAGGATTGATTTTATTGGCAGGCAGGTTCGTTATTTGAAGTTTTGAAATATTGTTTCGTAGATTTTTACTGTTTAATTAATCCCGGGTGGGTAAGGATTGATGCTCGTTTAACTAATCAGTGATTAAATCTATGAGGTTGTTTTATGTGTGACAGCTTGAAATATAAAGCCTATCAGTTGTCGGGGTCGGCTTCAGATGTGCAGTGCGAATGGTTAAAGGCCGATGCGGCAGAGCGACAATTGGTATTGCAGCAGTTAAAAACTGTCTTCGATGAACAAGAGGACGAAGGGCCGTATGACTGGCAAGGGTATGAGTTTCCGTTGGTGACGGGGTCTTCTCTCTATGAGGTCCATATGCCAGGGCGAGTGGCATGGAATAATCTGGCTAATCATACGTCCGTGATGGATGAACTCCGCCGCCTCCGTCTCGAGAGTATGGCCTTAACACGTATTAACGACAACGGCGTGTTGGAAATATACAGAAAAAGCACTACAACGTGGGAAGCCGTTGACCTGGAACTCAGCCAGGCATCCCACAACTATCAGAAACTTCTTGTCATAGGGGATATTGCAAGCCAGGCGGGCGGGTACGTATATACAGAGGATTACACTTTTGTTGATCAATGGCTGGAGTTTCATGGGTTGGCGGTTCCCAGGAATGCGAGCGAAACCAGGAATCTGATCGCGTTGTTCGAATTTGATCCTGAAGTTGATGAACTTGGTAACTATTGGCGGCAACTTGCTGCCGATGATCCGTCATTAGTCGTATTGTCGGCTGAGCAACATGCAGCTATTCGTCAGGCCACTGCAAAGCTTATAGCTCCCGACAAAAAGCTGCTGGACAAACTGTATCGCGAAACGAGTGGCACTCTTGCAACGCACGATAACGCCGCTGAATGTATCGTTCAGTTGGTCAGGCATCCGGCGGCCCAAACCTGCGCCAGAAACCTCCTGAAGGAACTGGACTGGTTCGGTGCAACATCTGGGCAAGACGTCTCTGCACAGGATCTTGGGCAACTATTGATAACGGCTATTTTGCTGGAGCTATATCCAGACTTCGGCAAAGCTCAAGGCAGAAAGAGTATCGGCGGGTTCGATTTGTATTCACCAACCAACGTCGAACGATCTTCGTTGAACGTGCGCAAGGAACTGGAAACCTTCCTGCACACCAAAGGCTGGGTGAATCCTGTCCTGGCGCCAATGGCATCGCACCTGCTACTGGCGGAAATTGCGCCGGAATTTCTGGTCAAGGGTGTTCCATCGTCGTTGACGATGGGCTCGGTTGCCTGGGTGGTCTTTTGCCGTGGTGTTGCGCTGGTGGAGGCGGTCACGAAAGGGGCGGCGCTTGTGCTGAGCTACGGGCAAATCATGGCCTACGTCGAACTCGAGCCTGTCAGTTCGCCCCTCTCCCGTCTGCGGGATCTGGCAATGATCGATCCGATTGTTGACTGGGCGTTGTTGAATGGTGTTATCGAGCCAACTGAGCTCACTCAAGCGGCGAAGGAAACGACGGAGCGGGCGATTGCCGCTTTCGAGGCTTACACAGAACACTTCACCCATCTGGCCCGGGTACTGTCCAATCCGTTGCCCAGTAGAGAAGACATCGCTCGCAAAGCCTTGGTAGACGTGGCACCCGGTTGTGATTTCCTCGACAGGAAAGTTATCTATCAACGCCCTGGCCTATATGCCTCGCCCACCGCCATGTCGATGGTCGATTTGCATATGTCAGGAGACCTGGCGAGCGGTGAGTGGGATCTTCGCGCGGTTTTCCCCGATGACACCACGACAACTGACTTGCTGGCCGGTATGACCCATTACACAAGGCCAACCTTCCACGATCCCTCCGTACTCAGCATTTACAAACGTTTCCCTCTGTTGTCGTACCTGGCACCCAACAATGTCGAATTTCATCGGCAATTGCGCGGCTATCTCGGCAATTTGAATAGTGCGGTGGTCACAAACGTGAAATTGGCCCTTTCACACATGCTCCCCTTTGACCTGGAAATCTTTCTGAAAGGCAAGATTACGTTCTTTACCCTTCGCGGTGCAGCGGTAGAGATATCCTCCCGCTATATCGGCGGACCGCTTACGTATGAGACAGATTACGAAACCCAACAAGGCAAAGATGCTGTCACGGGCCGCTTTGGTGTTGTGATGTACGCCATCCACGAAAACTCGGTTGCGTGCTATGAGTTGTTTACATTCAGAGGAGAGCTACGGAAAAACGATGTCCTTGGAAACCTGATCACCTCGAAGGGAAAATGTTCGGGTCGCTCCAGGATCGATTTCACCGGCGATCTGAATGCGCAGGTGGCACCCACGCCTTTGGAAGCGTTGCCTGTCACTCTGAAGGAATACACGGAGGGGGTTGCAGTTGAGCAGCATGCGCGCAGCGACTTGGCGATTATCGAAAAGTTGGGTGAGCTCCCGGCACCAAGGTCTGTGGTAGCGCGCACGCAGAGTACTTACATGAATTTTGGCAACCCGCAGTTTGCAAGGATTGCCGAGTTCGTGGTGAGCCATCATCCGTTCCGCAAGTTTTCCGAAGTTGAAGCAATGGCCACCGTGCCGACTGCGCTTGAAAGCCAGCGCAAAATGGGCAATGAGACTGCCGATTACATCGTGAATCTGGTGGTTCCCTTTAAAAAGTGCATCGAGGATTTATCTTCTGGGGATCACAATAGGGTGGTCGACGGAATCTATGGTTGTGCCATGGACGCCATTGCCTTGGGAGGTGCCTTTGCGGGGGCGGCTGCCAAAGCGCTGAGCATTTCGTCGAAGGCCGTCTCCTTGTCGTCCAAAGCCGCCCAGTTGACCAAGCTAGCCTTCGTGACCTCCGTTTCCCTCATCAACCCGCTGGATGGCGTGCCTACGGCATTGTTCGGTGCCGGGAAACTCGTCCACAAGGGAGCGCTACGCTTTAACAGGCAGGCTCAAGAGATGCTCGGGCTGGCGCAATCACAGTTACAAAAACTCAATGGCCGACACAAAACCTATGACTTGATTCGCGCAGCCAATCGCGCCGATACCACCGGGCAGGGTACCTGGCGACCTCTTGGCGCAACCGGTGACACATTAACGGTGGTGGCAGCGCGTAACGCTCATCAATGGTATGCCCTTGACCGATTGGGCAAACCCTGGGGACCCAGACTGAACAACTTCATCTTTGAGTCACCTATCCAGTTGCCTCGATTCAACAAGACATTGCCCGTCAGCTATACCCGACAGTTCATTGAGCAAAGCTTGCCGCTGGCGCGTACAAAAATCGAAAACGCGATCAACGTCTTGAACAGTCTCGACCTGACGAGGGAGCGCGACGCAATCATCAAGGTGCTGATGGGAAGCAACTCGAGCGATGCATTCGAACGGTTGTTGAGCTATCTGAGATTGGTCAGGGCTGACTTTGCAGGTCTTTCCATCAGTAACATGTTTCTCGATCCGCTCAAGACCACTCACAACATCGCTGCATTGAACAAGGAGGCGTACGAACAATGGAAAGGCGCACAAGACCCATCCAACACGCAATTCATCGAAATCTATACACCCCAACTGAACAAACACTTCATCAGTTTGGGCTTCAACCATGATGTCGTGGCAGACGACTTGATTCATGAGTTGTTCCACGGTGCTTCACAGACTGACGATGTCAGCTATGCCCGCGATGCCGGACGCAACGGCGAAAGAGGGCAGTTGCTGGATGTAGCCGCGCTGCTGAACCTGGCGTCGGGACGTCTGCCGGTTACGGATGAGGGCGATGCCTGTCACGCCAGTGCCAAAACCTTTGAAAATGCTGACTCGCTGGCGGTGACTACCTCGCTGCTGAGCCAGTTGTACACGGACAGAAATGCTTATGAACGCAATATGTCCATCCTGCGCGGCGCAGTCGAAGCAAACGCCGGGCGCGTGATTGACCAGCCGGTTCTGATCACTCTGAACAGCTCACTTGCATCTAAACCTGCCGGTGGAACGCGCCCACCGGGTTCGCACATGGATTAACACGCACCCGCACGATCGTTCACGTGTCGAGTTCCGGCCGATCCCGAAACTGTTCCAGCGCTTCGGGATTGGCCAGCGCATCTGTGTTTTTCACCGCCTGCCCGTGCACTACATTCCTCACCGCCAGTTCAACCACCTTGCCGCTGATGGTGCGTGGTATATCGCTCACTGCAACAATTTTCGCCGGAACATGCCGCGGCGTGGTGTTGGCACGGATGACCTGGCGGATCTGTTGCTGCAATGCTTCGTCCAGCTCAACGCCATCAGCCAGTCGCACGAACAGCACCACCCGCACGTCGTCTTGCCATTGCTGGCCGATAGCGACGCTGTCGATGACCTGCGGGACTTTCTCGACCTGACGATAGATTTCCGCTGTGCCAATGCGCACGCCACCGGGATTGAGCACCGCGTCTGAGCGACCGTGGATCATCATGCCGCCATGGGGCAGTTGTTCGGCGTAATCACCTTGCGCCCAGACTCCGGGAAACTGACTGAAATACGACGCCCTGAGCTTTGCGCCGTCGGGGTCGTGCCAGAGGCCGATGGGCATTGCCGGGAAGTGTCGGGTGCAGACCAGTTCGCCTTTTTCGCCGATCACCGGTTGGCCGTTGTCGTTCCACACTTCAACGGCCATGCCCAGGCTCTTGCCCATGTTTTCGCCGCGTCTGACCGGGCTCAACGGGTTGCCGTTGACGAAACACGAGACGATGTCCGTACCGCCGGACATCGAGGCCAGGCACACGTCAGGCTTGAAATCGCGATAGACGAAATCGTAACTCTGCGGCGAGAGTGCCGAGCCGGTGCAGAGCAAGGTTTTCAGGCTGCCAAGTTCATGGCTGTGCCTGGGTTTGACGCCGCTGCTTTCCAGGGTCGCGAGGTACTTGGGGCTGGTCCCGAAGACGCTGATGCGCTCGTCGTCGATCAGGTCGATCAAACGCTCGGCATCTGGCTGGAAGGGCGAGCCGTCGTACAGCACCACGGCGCTGCCGACTGCGAGGGCCGAGACCAGCCAGTTCCACATCATCCAGCCGCACGTGGTGTAGTAGAACAGGCGTTCGCCGGGGCCGAGATCGCAATGCAGGCCGTGTTCCTTGACGTGTTGCAGCAGCACGCCGCCGGTGCTGTGAATGATGCATTTGGGAACGCCGGTGGTGCCGCTGGAATACAGGATGTACAGCGGATGGGCGAAGGGCACCGGCGTGAAATCCGGTTCGCCACCGGGGAAGTAGAAGTCGTCCCACAGCGTGACGTTGGCCGATGTGTGAAAGTCTTCGATGCGCGCTTCGGGCCGCGCATAAGGCACGATGATCAGTTGCTGCAAGGATGGCAGTCGTTCGAGGATCTCGTTGACCTTGGCGCTCTGGTCGATTTCTTTCCCGGCATAGCGATAGCCGGCACAGGTGACCAGCACTTTGGGTTCGATCTGGCCGAAACGATCGATCACGCCTTGCGTGCCGAAGTCCGGCGAAGAACAGGACCAGATCGCGCCGAGGCTGGTGGTGGCGAGCATGGCCACCAATGTCTGCCAGGTATTGGGCATGCACGCCGTCACCCGGTCGCCCAGGCCGACACCGGCGGCGATCAAACCACTTTGAAAACCGGCGACATGTTCCGCCAGCTCGGCCCAGGTCAGTTGTTCGCGCTGGCCGTTCTCCGCCACGGCCACCACGGCCACGGCATCGTCACGACGGCGCAGCAAATGTTCGGCAAAGTTCAGGGTAGCGCCGGGAAACCACTCGGCGCTGGGCATTTGCGTGCCCTCGACCAATACTGCATCCGGCTGATCGTGAAAACGAATGTCGAAGAAATCGACGATGGCTTGCCAGAACGCTTCACGCTGATCGATGGACCACTGATGCAGGGCAGGGTAGTCGTCGATGTGCAGATGATGCCGCTGATTGACGAAGCGCCGAAAGGCGTCCATGCGGGTCTTGCCGATGCGTTCGGCGCTGGGTTGCCAGAGGATGTCGGACATGGTTTGCCTCTTCTTGTTGTCAGATCGTTCCCACGC
>NZ_RCOB01000018.1:0-15571 GCF_004307665.1 Pseudomonas sp. Sample_16 | reverse complement strand
GGCAGCATCACCACCACCAGTTTGTCCTGACGGTACAACACGCTGTGCAGGCCTTTGATGTCGCTGTCGATGGAACAGATCCCGAGGTCCGCCACACCATCCAGAACCCCCTGAATCACCCCGGCGCTGGGACGTTCTTCGAGATCGGTCTTGACCTGCGGGTGCCGCTCGGAAAAATCCCGCAAGTCTTCCGGCAGAAACTGAATGATCGCCGACAGGTTGGCGAGCATCCGCACATAACCGCGCACCCCGTGGCTGTGCTCACCCAGTTCCAGGCCCATTTTCTCGACGTTGAACAGCATTTGCCGCGCATGATGCAGCAAGGTTTCACCGGCCGCCGTCAGCGTCATGCCCTTGGCCTGGCGCACGAACAGACTGATGCCCAGCGCCTCTTCCAACTCCATCAAACGCTTGCTCGCCGCCGACACCGCAATCGCTTCGCGCGCGGCAGCACGGGTGAGCGTGCCCTCTTCATGTACGGCGACAAACAGTTGCAGGGTGATCAGGTCGAGGCGGCGGATCAGGCTTTTTTGCAGCATTGGGCACTCGGCAAAGTCGGCTCAGGCGAAGGCGCAGCATAACGTCCTTCGTCCGGGCTGTGCCGGGGATGCAGCGCGCGACGAAAAATCTCCCCGCCCGGCATGATAAAGTCGCCGCCCATCAGCCCCTTTTGCCGTGAGTCGAAAAAACGCAATGACCGATTTCCTGGATGTCGATGCCCAACTTGAAGACTGGAACGCCTTGCGCACGAGCGCTGCGTTCAGCGGCCTGCTGGTGGGCAACGGTGCCAGCCGCGCGGTGTGGGATGATTTCGGCTATGAGTCGCTGTTTGAAAACGCTCGCACAGTGGAAGAAAAACCGCTGAGCCCATCCGAGCTGAGCGTGTTCGACGCGATGCAAACCCGCAGTTTCGAGCAGGTGCTGAGCGCACTGAAAACCACCAGCCGGGTCAACAAGGCCCTGGCCGTCAGCTCCGCCGCGCCGCGCAATCGTTACTACGCGATCAAGGAAGCGCTGATCAACACCGTGCATGCCGCGCACATTCCGTGGCGGTTGGTCCAGGCATCGACGCTGGCGACGATCAACCAGGAACTGAGCATCTGGCGCACGGTGTTCACCACCAATTACGACCTGCTCAACTACTGGGCGGTGCAACACCAGCCCGAGACGATCACCGATCTGTTCCAGGGTGCCGAACCCGCCTTCGACCTCAGCACCACCGCCACCGATAAAACCCGCTTGCTGTACCTGCACGGCGGTCTGCACCTGGTGCGTAACCAGGACGGCACAGCGCGCAAGTTGATGTCGACCGAGGGCACGTTGCTGGGCAATTTCGCCATCAACAACACGATCAAGACCCTCGACGACGTACCGCTGTTCGTCAACGAAGGGCCGAGCGCGGACAAACTCAAGACCATTCGCAGCTCCGATTACCTGTCATTCTGCTACGAGCAGCTACTCGGCCATGGCGATGGTTTGTGCATTTTCGGGCATGCGCTGGGCGAGCAGGACAAACACATCATCCATGCCTTGCGCCTGGCCAAACCGCAGGTGCTGGCGATCTCGATCTATCCGCGCAGCAAGGCGTTCATCCAGCATCAGAAGCGGCATTACGCGAAGGTGTTCGAGGGGACGGGGATTGAGTTGCGGTTTTTTGATTCGAAGACCCATGCGCTGGGTAGCCCGAAGTTGGCCGTACCCGTTGAGGTCTGAGGTGAACGCCTGACCTGTGGCGAGGGAGCTTGCTCCCGCTCGGCTGCGCAGCAGTCGTAATCCTGCCCGTGCATGTTCTTTAAAAAATGCAGGGGGCCGCTTCGCAGCCCAGCGGGAGCAAGCTCCCTCGCCACCAAAACCGACCCACTCAGTCTTCAGCGCTATGCACCACTACCAGCAACTGCGCCTGCACCTCGCCCACCGAGCGAATCCGGTGCGGTTTCTGTGAGTTGAAGTGCAGTGCATCGCCTCGATTGAGCAGCACGCGTTCGCTGACGAAATCCACTTCCACCTGCCCTTCGTGGACGAACAGGAACTCCTCGCCCAAGTGTTCCTTGAAGGCCTTGTCGATGAACTCGGTCGGCGGGTAAATGATGAACGGTAGCAGGCTGCGTTCACTGACCTGATGGGCCAGCACCGCATAGCCCGGGTTGTCCTCGCTGGAACCCAACGGTTGCCGCTCGTGGCTGCGCACCAGGCTGTAGCTGTCGACACTGACCTTGTCCTCCGAGAACAATTCCTCGACCTTCACGTTCAACGCCTTGGCCAGTTTCAACGCAGCCGCAATCGACGGCGTGTTCAACCCGCGTTCGACCTTCGACAGATAACTCTTGGTCATGCCGGATTTTTCCGCCAATTCCTCAAGGGTTACGCCAAGTTTTTTTCTCAATAATTTCAAACGGATAGACATGTGGAGCGATTAATCCATCAAGAAGGTGACGAATTGTCCTTGCTCATGACACAAAGTGTCATATAGCATCTTTCGTGTCATCTGCATGACTCAGCCAAAGAGGACACCGATATGGCCAAGACATTAGCACTGCCCAAAGATCAACTGGTCAAGCAAGCGCTTAACCAGATGCAAAACACGTTGGCGGATAATACGTGGACCGACCGGCAAAAGCTGGCCCTGACCTGCCGCATTCTGTTCGAGAATGGCCACGACTCGGGTCTGGCCGGGCAAATCACCGCCCGCGGCCCACAACCTGGCACTTACTACACTCAACAACTGGGCCTGGGTTTCGACGAAATCACCGCGGGCAACCTGCTGCTGGTCAACGAAGACCTGGAAGTGCTCGAAGGCCACGGCATGCCGAATCCGGCCAATCGGTTCCACAGTTGGGTATACCGCGCACGACCGGATGTGAACTGCATCATTCACACCCATCCGACCCATATCGCCGCGTTATCGATGCTGGAAGTGCCGCTGCAGATTTCCCACATGGACCTCTGCCCGCTCTACGACGACTGCGCGTTCCTCGAAGGTTGGCCCGGCGTGCCGGTAGGCAACGAAGAAGGTGACCTGATTGCCGGCGCACTCGGCGACAAACGGGCGATTCTGCTTTCTCACCACGGCCAGTTGTCCACCGGCACCACCATCGAGGAGGCCTGTGTGATCGCACAATTGATCGAACGCGCCGCCAAACTGCAATTGCTGGCAATGAGCGCCGGGACCATCAAGCCGATCATTCCGGAACTGGGTCGCGAAGCCCACGACTGGATCGCCCGGCCCAAGCGCCATGCCGCTGCTTTCAACTACTACGCCCGGCAGAACCTGCGCCAACACGCTGATTGCCTGAACTGACACCCCTGCCCTTTTACAACGGAGCGACACCATGTCCACCGCAAACATTCACGGCATCATCGGCTACACCATCACCCCATTCACCGCCAACGGCGAAGGCGTTGATCTTGACGCGCTCGGGCGTTCCATCGACCGCTTGATCGACGGCGGCGTGCATTCCATCGCGCCACTGGGCAGCACCGGCGAAGGTGCCTACCTGAGCGACGCGGAGTGGGATCAGGTCGCCGAGTTCAGCATCAAGCACGTTTCCAAACGGGTGCCGACCATCGTCAGCGTGTCGGACCTGACCACTGCCAAAGCGGTACGCCGCGCACGCTTTGCCGAGGCCCATGGCGCCGATGTGGTGATGGTGCTGCCGACCTCCTACTGGAAGCTCAGCGAGGCAGAGATCCTCGCCCACTACCGCGCCATCGGCGACAGCATCGGCGTGCCGATCATGCTCTACAACAACCCGGCCACCAGCGGCACCGACATGTCGGTAGACTTGATTCTGCGCATCGTCAATGGCGTCGAAAACGTGACCATGGTCAAGGAGAGCACCGGCGACATCCAGCGCATGCATCAGCTGCAACGCTTGGGCGAAGGTCGGGTGCCGTTCTACAACGGCTGTAACCCGCTGGCGCTCGAAGCCTTCGCGGCAGGCGCGAAAGGCTGGTGCACGGCGGCACCGAACCTGATCCCACAGCTCAACCTGGACTTGTATGAAGCGGTAATGGCCAATGATCTGGGCAAGGCGCGCGAGTTGTTCTATCGCCAGTTGCCATTGCTCGACTTCATCCTCAAGGGTGGCTTGCCGGCGACGATCAAGGCCGGTTTGCGCGAAACCGGTCTGGAGGTGGGTGATCCGCGGTTGCCGGTGTTTGCGTTGGGTGAAGCGGGTCGTGCTCAGTTGCAAGGGTTGATCAAAACCTTGCGTTAAAACGCGGAACATGTGGGAGCGAGCCGGCTCGTGATGACGGTCTGTCAGTCAACATCACGGTTGAATGTGACGGTCTCATCGCGAGCAGGCTCGCTCGTACAGGGTTGGATTCAAAGCACCGGCAAGGTCTTGTCCTTGATCACCTTGGTCGGCCCGTTGGCCTTGACGCTGGCGATGCCTTTCTCCATCGCGGCGTCGGAGGCATAGGATTCGCTGCTGCCGATGATCTCGTGGTTACCGGCCTTGAGATTGAAATAGGGATGGCCATCCTTGGTGGTTTTCTTCTCGTAGCGCTCATCCTGAGGGCTGTTGGCCTGGACTGACGCGATGCCTTTGTCGGCCGCGGCGCGGGTGGTGTACAGCTCGCTGGTCAGAATGGTTTCGGCGTTCGCCGCCTTCAGCACAAACCTGAACTGACCGCTGCTGTTTTTGCTCACTTCATACCATCCGGACATGCTGATTCTCCTTGGCGATTGAGAGGTTGCGCGCTTCAGAGTAAAGACCAGCCTGCTATTTCTGTCGCCTATAAAGGCCCCATCGCCAGCAGGCTGGCTCCCACATTGGACTGTTTGTACGCAATCCACTGTAGGAGCCAGCCTGCTGGCGATAGGGCCAGTAAGCACGCCGCAAACCTACCTGACTGAACGCTTCACCATCGACAATTCCGGAGCGATTGTGCGCCGCTGACTCAAATACCGGGTACAGCTCACCCGCAAAAACGAGGCGAAGTTCACCACTTCGCCACGGTAGTCCATCACTTCTTCATACAGTTTGGCGATCAACTGGTTGGTGGTCATGCCGTCGACTTCGGCGATTTCGCTGAGAATGTCCCAGAACTGGTTTTCCAGGCGCAGAGTGGTCACCACCCCGCAAATGCGCAGCGAACGGGAGCGCGATTCGTAGAGAATCGGGTCAGCCTTGACGTACAGCTCGCACATGACAGGTTCCTCGTTACAGCGTGATTTTGGTGCCCAGCAAACCGAGGAAACCGGCGAGCCAGTTCGGGTGCGCTGGCCAGGCCGGCGCCGTGGCCAGATTGCCTTGAACATGGCCGTCCGTCACCGGGATATCGATAAACGTACCGCCGGCCAGACGCACTTCCGGTGCACAAGCCGGATAAGCGCTGCACTCGCGCCCTTCGAGAATCCCGGCCGCCGCCAGCAGTTGCGCGCCGTGGCACACAGCGGCGATCGGTTTGCCGGCCTTGTCGAAATCGCGCACCAGTTCCAGGACTTTTTCGTTCAGACGCAGGTACTCCGGCGCACGACCGCCCGGAATCAGCACCGCGTCGTAATCCGCCGCGTTGACCTTGGCAAAGTCGAAGTTAAGGGCAAACAGGTGACCGGGTTTTTCGCTGTAGGTCTGATCGCCTTCGAAGTCATGGATGGCCGTGCGCACGGTCTGGCCGGCGGTTTTGTCCGGACACACCGCGTGAACGGTGTGGCCGACCATCAGCAACGCTTGAAAGGGGACCATCACTTCGTAGTCTTCGACAAAATCGCCGACCAGCATCAGGATTTTTTTAGCGGCCATGAGTAGGACTCCTCTTGGAAATGCATAGGAATATTCAAGGTAGTCCTTATCTGGCGGACCGGGTAACAACCGGCTACTACCCGAAGACCGCGTTTTCGTTCTTCGCGGGCAAGCCTCGCTCCTACAAAGAACACGCCAAATCTGTAGGAGCGAGGCTTGCCCGCGAAGAAGCCCTCAAACTGTACGGATAACTCTTCACCCAGCTGTTACAGCGGCTTGGGACGCGATTATGGCTAGATAACCGCACCCTCCACGATTCTGGTTGCCATCATGTCCTCGCGCGAAAACACCGGTATGGCCCTGGGCCTGCTTGGCGTTGTGATTTTCAGCCTCACCCTGCCCTTCACACGAATTGTCGTGCAGGAACTGCACCCGCTGCTCAATGGCCTGGGCCGAGCATTGTTCGCGGCGATCCCGGCGGCGTTGCTGTTGCTGTGGCGCCGGGAAAAATGGCCGACCTGGAAACAGATCAAAGGCCTGAGCCTGGTAATTGCCGGGGTGATTCTTGGGTTTCCGGTGCTGTCGGCCTGGGCCATGCAAACCTTGCCGGCGTCCCACGGTGCACTGGTCAATGGTCTGCAGCCGCTGTGTGTGGCGCTGTACGCCGCATGGTTGTCCCATGAACGGCCGTCGAAAGCCTTCTGGGCCTGCGCCGCGCTGGGCAGTGCGCTGGTGCTCGGTTATGCGCTGATCAGTGGTGCCGGCAGCATTCAGGCTGGCGACTTGCTGATGCTCGGCGCGATTGCGGTGGGGGGATTGGGTTACGCCGAAGGTGGCCGGTTGGCCAAGGAGATGGGCGGATGGCAAGTGATCTGCTGGGCACTGGTGCTGTCGACGCCGCTGCTGATCGGCCCGGTGGTGTATCTGGCGCTGCAACACCAGGGCGAAATTTCCGCCAAGACCTGGTGGGCCTTCGGTTACGTCTCGCTGTTTTCGCAGTTCATCGGTTTCTTTGCCTGGTATGCCGGGCTGGCCATGGGCGGCATTGCCCGGGTCAGTCAGATCCAGTTGCTGCAGATTTTTTTCACCATCGCCTTTTCCGCGTTGTTCTTCGGTGAACACGTGGAACCGATTACCTGGGTGTTCGCGGCCGGGGTGATCGTGACCGTGATGCTCGGGCGCAAGACTGCGGTGCAGCCGGCTCGTGTAGCTAGTGCATAACCCTGTAGGAGCCAGGCTTGCCGGCGGATCGCCAAGCACGTGTAGGAGCAAAGCTTGCTCGCGATGGCGATTTTGAGGACGCCATCGCGAGCAAGCTGTGCTCCTACAGAGTCATCATTTAATAAAGCCGTCGGCTCGCAGCAGCGTTTCCAGGCAATGCTCGGTGATCTGGTAGAACGCCTTCAATTCCTCGATCTTTGCCAGCAACTGCGTTGGATCGACCGGCTCGGCGCGTTTGACCGCCAGGATCATCTTGTTCTTGTTGGTGTGGTCCAACGAAATGAACTCGAACACTTTGGTTTCGTAACCACAGGCTTCGAGGAACAGCGCACGCAAACTGTCGGTGACCATTTCCGCCTGCTGGCCCAGGTGCAATCCGTATTGCAGCATCGGCTTGAGCAACGCCGGGCTCTGGATTTGCAGGCGAATCTGTTTGTGGCAGCACGGCGAGCACATGATGATCGACGCCCCGGAACGGATGCCGGTGTGGATGGCATAGTCGGTGGCAATGTCGCAGGCATGCAAGGCGATCATCACATCCAACTCACTCGGCGCCACGCTGCGCACGTCGCCGCACTTGAACACCAGTCCCGGGTGCTCAAGCTTGGCTGCCGCGGCGTTGCACAAGGTGACCATGTCCTCACGCAGTTCAACGCCGGTCACTTCGCCCTCGGCGTTCAAGGTATTGCGCAGGTAGTCGTGGATGGCGAACGTCAGGTATCCCTTGCCCGAACCGAAGTCTGCAACGCGCACCGGTTTGTCCAGCGCCAGCGGTGACGAGGTCAGCGCATGGCTGAACACTTCGATGAACTTGTTGATCTGTTTCCACTTGCGCGACATCGCCGGGATCAGCTCGTGCTTGCTGTTGGTCACACCGAGGTCGGAGAGGAACGGTCGGCTCAAATCCAGAAACCTGTTCTTCTCGCGGTTGTGTTCGGCGGACGGCACTTCACGCAATTGCTGGGGTTTGCTCTTGAACAGCGAACTCTTGCCCTTTTTGCTGTATTCGAGCTGGGCTTCATCGGTCAGCGACAGTAAATGCGCATTTTTGAACGATGCTGGCAGCAAACCGGCAATGCTTGCCACGCCTTCGTCCAACGGCAGGTTCTTGGTGATGTCACGGGTTTTGTAGCGGTAGACGAAGGACAGGCACGGCTGCGTCTTGACCGTCACCGGTTTGACGATGATCCGCTGCAGATCGGTTTCATCGCCAACATATTTGGCCAGCACCAGTTTGATAAAGGCGTTTTGCTCCAAGCTGGTTTGCAGCAAGTGGATGAATTGGGTGTGATGATCCGGCGCGAGGCTGGCGGGAGTGGCGGTGACAGACATGGAAAAACGGCCTCAGGCAATTCGAATCGGGAATGCAGGCTATTTTAGGGTGCATGGATTTTTTGGGCACGGAGTTATTTCACGCCAGGTCCTGGGGCCACCGCCCAAGACCTGATTGCACACACAGAAACTTCTGTATTACACCAATCGAAGTTTGCGATTACTCGGTGAGTTGATCACGTATTTGACGATCAGCCCCACAGGCACCGCCCAAGTAAGCCCGTTGACGGGGTCGGTCACCACGGCGACAGTTTCTGAACTCGCGGCGATATCCAGACGCCGCCGGTCATTGCACGACTTGAGTACTCCATAGGCATGACTGACCAGCTTTTCCGCCATGTGCCGGGGCACCCCCATACATTGCATGTGTTTTACGGCACGGCAGAACAACACTTGGTCATCTGACAATCCGTCACTTCCATGACGGGCCAGAAACCCTTGGGCAATAATCAATAGCTCATCATCCAACTGCAGACTTTCATCGATTTCATTCATGAGTCAATGCCTGTGACGGATCCGTCGAAACGTTGCTTTGAACCACAGGCCGGGCAGCATGGCGCAAGTCGGGGTCGGCAAAGGGTAAACGTACGGCCGGGTTGGGCATTCCACTGGGAGAGAGCTCGTGGGTCATTTCGAACTCGGCGCGAACCGACCAGCCGCATGCCTCCGACGTACATTGCAGATAGGCTACTCGCAGAAAGATATGACGACCCTCGCTGGTTCGAATGCGCATCCGGCTCAAGCAGTGCGGACATACCATTTTGTAAGTACTCATGCCCGATTCCCCGTAGTCATTTGGTGGTAATCGACATGACCAACCGCAATACTGCCACCCGCGTTGATCGCCGCAATCCGTCCTTGCAAGACAAGCCTGCCGGACAAAAGGAAGTGCAATGGGCAGATATGGGATGGGTAACAACCAAACTCGTAGGAAATCACCCTGATACCATTAGGAAGTTTCGACATCGTATTCTTCTGACTCATAGTTGATGATTGATTACTTACAAGAAAAAAAGTACTCATTTCGCATACGTTAAGCACGATTAAAGCATATGTCAAAAGGAAGAGGCTCAAATTGCGTAGCAAAAAATCACAAGCTGTTCTGGCGCGACTGAAACAAATCACCAATACAAAAAGCGATGCTTCTTTGTCTTCAGCGCTGCAAATCAGTCCGCAGACCCTCAGCAGCTGGAAAGGTCGTGACAGCACGCCATACTCATTATGCGTAGAAATCGCACAGACTCGTGGCATCTCCCTTGATTGGCTGCTGCTTGGCGAAGGTCCGATCATGCGAACAGCGGTGACCGAATCAGTCGCGCACCATCAGGACAGTACGGTTCGTGAAGATGCGATTCTCGCGCTGTGGAGATCACTCAACGAAGAAGATCGCTGTGCCATTCAGAATGCATTGGAGGAAAAGCGCCGCTTGCGGGAAATGGAACTTCAACTGGCAGAAATCGCCTCTATCCTGTCGACCCTCCAACAGTCGAATAACCCATGAAACCTGCTAGGGCCTGATATCGAATGCCTTCGCAGCTTGCCACAGCGTAACGATCCTTCCACCGCTTCTGATGATCAGCATGCACAGGAAAAAACTGGCTACCGCATGCCATGGGCTCACCGGCACGAATGTCAAAAAAACATCCATCCCGGCAACGCAGGACAGTCCTCCGCACAGACTGGTCACCAGTCCTTCACGCCAGCAGTGATGCACTTCATCACGCTGATAGCAGGCCAGCCTGACCGCACTCAACAAATGAGCAATACCGGTAAGGAAGACCAGTGCAATCATTGCATAGCCCATCACCCCCGACCTCTCAAGTGCTTGAGAATGTCGCCCAGCCCGGCCCCGTCGATCCAGAGCATGAGCTTGATGCTGATGGGAATGACGACCATCGCGCAGAGAAACGCCGTCACGCCGACTGTCAGAAAAGGAACCATCGGCAGCGCGACGGGCGTAAACAAATATCCGACTCCCGCCGACAATAACCATGAGCCGATACGTTGCCAGGCCTTGAAATTGCTGCGAGTGGTGGTTACCAGCCAGGCTCCCAGCGATGCACCGAACAGGACCTCCCCGTCAATCGAAGGCAATGTCGAAATGCCCAATCCCAACAGAAGGCCGCCGATGCTGTTGTAGGTTGATTCAGCCAGGCTCATGGGACACCTCGCGATTCGATTGAAGCAAGGCTGATGGCTCCCACTTCAATCGCCTTGAGCAGAGCCGCACTGCGCGAACTGACGGCGAACTTGCGGCGAATGTTGGAGAAGTGAAAGTTGACCGTGGACACGGAGCAGTTTTGAATCCTGGCGATCTCCCAGGACGTTTTACCCTTTAAGCACCACAGTAGGACTTGTGTCTCTTTTGCAGTCAGTTTCGCCGGCAGATCGATTTCGCTCGCTGCCTCATGCAAAGAGTCATGTTTTTGATGCGCTGGCATGAGAACTCCCTCTACGTCAGAGCGGCCGCCTCGAGGCGTTCGCTTATAGAGGGATGTTGAAGACTGGCCCTGCGTCGGACAACTTGCCCGGGTTGTGCCGCCACAGGCTACAAAAACGCTCCACCTCAAGGGTTAGGCGAGTACCACCAAGCGATTCGGCAACTCATTGCGAACATGGGTCACCGGCACGTGCACCTTGAGCAATTCACCGCACGCCTCGACGCAACTGACAAAGCCTTGCAGCGTCTGCCCTTGCCGGACTTGCTGGGTGAATGCAGCGACTATTGCGTCCCAGTTCTTGTTGTCCAGACGCCTGGAAATGCCCTCGTCCACCAGGATTTCCACGTAGCGCTCGGCTTCAGAAACAAAAATCAGAATGCCGGTGCTGCCTTCGGTGTGGTGCAGGTTCTGCTCCAGAAACTGCCGACGGGCCAGGTTCGAAGCGCGCCAGTGACGCACCGAGCGCGGGACCAAATGGGTGGTCACTTTCGGTAGCCGGAACAGCAGGCACAACACGATGAAAGAAGTCCATTGCACCATGAGCAGGCTATGCAGGGTCAGCCAGCCGCTCAGGTAATGCACGATCCCCGGCACCACCAGCGCCAGCAGGCTGGCCCACAGCAGCGGGATGTACGCATAGTCGTCGGCGCGGGCCGCGAGCACTGTGACCAGTTCGGCGTCGGTGTCCCGCTCGACCCGGGCGATCGCCTCGGCGACTTTGCGTTGTTCGTGTTCAGTCAGTAATGCCATGTCGTGAAGTGCCTGTTCATTTTATTGTTACCAGCCGCCGGACGAACCACCGCCGCCGAAGCTGCCACCGCCGCCACTGAAGCCCCCGCCGCCACCGCCGCCAAAACCGCCACCGCCGAAACCACCACCGGAGCCACCCGAACCACCCCGGCCGGCGGGGAGAATACCGAGCATCTGGCAAACAAACACAGTCAGGATGAACAACAACACCAAAAACACGAACAGCCCGGGATGCCGCGAGACAAGATCATCATTCGGATCGCCCGTGGACTCATATACCGTCGACGGCTCATCCAGTGGATTACCGCCCAACACCACCAGCATCGCCGCGACACCGTCGCTGATGCCCTTGCTGAAATTGCCGGTCTTGAAAGCGGGTGTGATCACCTGATGGATGATCACCGAACTCTGCGCATCGGTCAGGCGATCTTCCAGGCCATAGCCGACTTCAATGCGCAGTTTTCGCTCCTCACGGGCGACGATCAGCAATGCGCCGTTGTTCTTGTCCTTCTGGCCGATGCCCCAGTAGCGCCCCAATTGATAACCGAAGTCGGCAATGTCGGTGCCCTGCAAGTTCTCCAGGGTGACTACCACCAGTTGCTCACCGGTAGATTTTTCATGGGCCTGAAGCTGCTGCGTCAGTTGCTCACGCACCGCCGGTTCGATCATTCGGGCGTTATCCACCACCCGTCCGGTCAGCTCAGGAAACTTCAATTCGGCCTGGGCTGCCAGGGTCAACACCCACAGCATCAGCACCAGGCCTGCTTTCAAGACGCGCATGTGCAACCTCGTCCGTGGTGACGCACCGATCAGAATTTGACCTCGGGCGGTTTTTCCGAGCCTGGCGTGGCTTCGAAGGTTTCGCGCACAGGCAGGTCGCTGTACATCACGCTATGCCACAGGCGACCGGGGAAGGTGCGGATTTCGGTGTTGTACTTCTGCACCGCCAGAATGAAATCCCGTCGGGCCACGCTGATGCGGTTTTCGGTGCCTTCGAGCTGCGATTGCAGGGCGAGGAAGTTCTGGTTGGCCTTGAGGTCCGGATAGCGTTCGACCACCACCATCAACCGGCTCAAGGCACCGCTGAGCTGATCCTGGGCCTGTTGGTACTGCTTGAGTTTTTCCGGGTTATCGAGGGTGGAGGCGTCGACCTGGATCGACGTTGCCTTCGCCCGGGCCTCGACCACGGCAGTCAGGGTCTCCTTCTCATGGGCAGCGTAGCCCTTGACCGTTTCCACCAGGTTGGGAATCAGGTCGGCACGGCGCTGATACTGGTTCTGCACCTGGCCCCAGGCCGCCTTGGCCTGCTCGTCGAGGGTCGGGATGTTGTTGATGCCGCAGGCTGTCAGAAGCGTGGCGAGCACCAATAACGTGGCCACTTGCAGGCTCGACCGGTAGGACTGTCGTACATTCATATCAGTGATGCTCCCTTCACATTCATGGAAAAAACAACCGAAGACCCTCTCGGCCGGCTCTTCGGGCATAATCGGCCGCGCATCTGGATTGCATCGGGGCAATGGGCTAAAAAATGCCCAGCGCAAAAAACGCATCCGGCTTTTTTGAACCGGTACCCGAACAACAATAGTCGCTCCCTAAATTTTGGCTGGCCGGCGTGTACATCGCCGTTTGGGCCCTTGAGAAAACTATTCATGAAGAAGCTGTGTTTGCTGGGCCTGTTCGTCAGCCTGGCCAGTCATAACGTATTGGCCGCCACGACGCCCGCACCTCTGGAGAACAAGGAAGCCTTCGTCAGCAACCTGATGAAGCAAATGACCCTCGATGAGAAAATCGGCCAGTTGCGCCTGATCAGCATCGGCCCGGAAATGCCTCGGGAGATGATCCGCAAGGAAATCGCCGCGGGCAACATCGGCGGTACGTTCAACTCGATCACCCGCCCGGAAAACCGTCCGATGCAGGACGCCGCCATGCGCAGCCGGTTGAAGATCCCGATGTTCTTCGCCTATGACGTGATCCACGGCCACCGTACCATTTTCCCGATCCCGCTGGCGTTGGCGTCGAGCTGGGACATGGACGCCATTGGCTTGTCCGGGCGCGTCGCCGCCAAGGAAGCGGCGGCTGACAGCCTCGACATCACGTTCGCACCGATGGTTGATATTTCCCGCGACCCACGCTGGGGCCGTACCTCCGAAGGTTTCGGCGAAGACACCTACCTGGTGTCGCGCATTGCCGGGGTGATGGTCAAGGCATTCCAGGGCGCCGGCGCCAACGCCGCCGACAGCATCATGGCCAGCGTCAAGCATTTCGCGCTGTACGGCGCGGTCGAAGGTGGCCGCGACTACAACGTGGTCGACATGAGCCCGGTCAAGATGTACCAGGACTACCTGCCCCCCTATCGCGCGGCGATCGATGCCGGTGCCGGCGGGGTGATGGTGGCGCTGAACTCGATCAACGGCGTGCCGGCCACCGCCAACACCTGGCTGATGAACGACCTGCTGCGCAAAGAATGGGGCTTCAAGGGCCTGGCAGTCAGCGACCACGGGGCGATTTTCGAGCTGATCAAGCACGGCGTCGCCCGTGATGGCCGCGAAGCCGCGAAGCTGGCAATCAAGGCCGGCATCCACATGAGCATGAACGATACCTTGTACGGCAAGGAGCTGCCGGGTTTGCTGAAGTCCGGCGAGATCCAGCAGAGCGACATCGACAACGCCGTGCGTGCAGTGCTCGACGCCAAATACGACATGGGCCTGTTCAAGGACCCGTACCTGCGCATCGGCAAGGCCGAGGATGATCCGGTCGACACTTACGCCGACAGCCGCTTGCACCGCGCCGAGGCCCGTGACGTCGCGCGTCGCAGCCTGGTATTGCTGAAAAACCAGAATCAGACCCTGCCGCTGAAGAAAACCGCGAAAGTCGCCCTGGTCGGCCCGCTGGCCAAGGCACCCATCGACATGATGGGCAGCTGGGCTGCCGCCGGTCGCCCGGCGCAATCGGTTACCCTGTTCGATGGCATGACCACCGCTCTGGGCAATAAATCGACGCTGATCTACGCCCGTGGCGCCAACATCACCAGCGACAAGAAGATCCTCGACTACCTGAACTTCCTCAACTTCGATGCCCCGGAAGTGGTCGATGACCCGCGCCCGGCCAACGTGTTGATCGACGAAGCGGTGAAAGCCGCCAAGGAGGCTGACGTGGTGGTGGCGGCCGTGGGCGAGTCCCGTGGCATGTCCCACGAATCGTCGAGCCGCACCGACCTGAACATCCCGGAAAACCAGCGTGAACTGATCCGCGCCTTGAAAGCCACCGGTAAGCCGCTGGTATTGGTGTTGATGAACGGCCGCCCGCTGTCGATCCTCGAAGAGAAAGAACAGGCTGACGCGATTCTCGAAACCTGGTTCAGCGGCACCGAGGGCGGCAATGCCATTGCCGATGTGCTGTTCGGCGACTACAACCCGTCGGGCAAACTGCCGATCACCTTCCCGCGTTCGGTTGGCCAGATTCCCACTTACTACAACCACCTGAGCATCGGCCGGCCGTTCACGCCGGGCAAACCGGGCAACTACACCTCGCAGTATTTCGATGACACAACCGGCCCGCTGTTCCCGTTCGGCTACGGTTTGAGCTACACCGATTTCAGTCTGAGCGACATGGCCCTGTCGTCGACCACGCTGAACAAGACCGGCAAGCTCGACGCCAGCGTCACGGTGAAAAACACCGGCAAGCGTGACGGCGAAACCGTGGTGCAGTTGTACATCCAGGACGAAACCGGTTCGATGATCCGCCCGATCAAGGAACTGAAAAACTTCCAGAAGGTGTTGCTCAAGGCGGGCGAACAGAAAGTCCTGCACTTCACCATCACCGAGGATGACCTGAAGTTCTACAACAGCCAGCTCAACTACGCTGCGGAACCGGGCAAATTCAACGTGCAGATCGGCCTGGATTCCCAGGATGTGACGCAGCAGAGTTTTGAGTTGCTGTAACCCCGTGTGGACTGATCGTTCCCACGCTCTGCGTGGGAATGCAGCCCGTGACGCTCCGCGTCACTGGACGCGGAGCGTCCCTAGAGGCGTTCCCACGCAGAGCGTGGGAACGATCTGGAATACGCTGCGGAGCCGGGCGAGTTCAACGTGCAGATCGGCCTGGATTCCCAGGATGTGACGCAGCAGAGTTTTGAGT
>NZ_RCOB01000182.1:0-15591 GCF_004307665.1 Pseudomonas sp. Sample_16 | reverse complement strand
TGCTGTGCAAAGCCTTCGGCCCTGCCGAATCGCTGGTGCTGGAAGACGTCGCCAGCCCTGTCGCGAAGAAGAACGAAATCCTGCTGGATGTGCACGCCGCCGGGGTCAACTTCCCCGACACGCTGATCATTGAGGGCAAGTACCAGTTCAAGCCGCCCTTCCCGTTTTCACCGGGCGGTGAAGCAGCCGGCGTGGTCTGCGAAGTGGGTGAAAAGGTCAGTCACCTGAAAGTCGGAGACCGGGTCATGGCCCTGACCGGCTGGGGCAGCTTCGCCGAACAGGTCGCGGTGCCGGGCTACAACGTGCTACCGATTCCGCCGTCGATGGACTTCAACACAGCCGCCGCCTTCAGCATGACCTACGGCACCTCGATGCACGCGCTCAAGCAGCGTGGCAACCTGCAGCCGGGCGAAACCCTGCTGGTGCTCGGCGCTTCCGGTGGCGTCGGCCTCGCGGCAGTGGAGATCGGCAAGGCCATGGGCGCCCGTGTGATCGCTGCCGCCAGCAGCGCAGAAAAACTCGCCGTGGCCAAAGCCGCGGGGGCCGACGAACTGATCAACTACAGCGAAACCAGCCTCAAGGACGAAATCAAACGCCTGACCGATGGCCAGGGTGCCGACGTGATCTACGACCCGGTGGGTGGTGACCTGTTCGACCAGGCCATCCGCGCCATCGCCTGGAACGGCCGCCTGCTGGTGGTCGGTTTCGCCAGCGGCCGGATTCCCGAACTGCCGGTGAACCTGGCACTGCTCAAAGGCGCAGCGGTACTCGGCGTATTCTGGGGCTCGTTCGCCCAGCGCCAACCGCAGGACAACGCCGCGAACTTCCAGCAGCTCTTCGGCTGGTTTGCCGAAGGCAAGCTGAAGCCGTTGGTGTCGCAGGTGTATCCGCTGAGCAATGCCGCGCAGGCGATCAACGATCTGGGCCAGCGCAAGGCGGTAGGCAAGGTGGTGGTGCAGGTTCGCTGAATTGGCAAAACGGTCTGGACTCAAGCAATCGGGTTCAGACCCAGGCGACAACTAAAGCAGCTTGCGAAGGTCCTCAGGCAAAAACCTCGCAAACCGGGACGTTGGGTTGCTCGAACATTGCCGGACGATAATCGGCACCTTCCTGTTCAGCTTTGCGATCAGCTCCAGACGTCGCTCGTTTGAAAAGCTGGTCGCGGAGAACGCATTCGAGAGGTAGGCACGGGTGTAATGGAAGGCAGAAGCATCAAGCCAACCGTTCTCCGGAACATTGGCCATAACCTCATTGAAATCGCGGCATCTCAGCTCCTTGAGCCACTGATTGATATGAATGGGCAGATCCGAGTCGTATCGAAAGATCATGGGCGCAATGACCTCCTGCTCTTTGGGTTTGCCACCTTCGACCACCCACGGCTTGAATCGCCACCGCGCAATGGCAACCCGGGTCGCCTCGGCCAAATCCGGGTGATCGCTTTGCAAAATGCTCACCTTGCTCACCGAACCATCGGCATGCGCCGTGAACCTGACCCGGACATCACCTGTAATTCCGGCCCTTTGCAGCGCCGGCGGGTACACCGGCTTGGGATTGTCTTCCGGAATAAGCAAAAACTCCTCGGCCCGGGCTTCTCCAGACAACGCCAGCACCAGCAAGAACGCAATCCACCGCATAACCCCTCCCTCTTCCCTTCGCACCTCAAATGCCAGTCTTGGCAACTGGCCAAAAGGTTAAAGCGCGAAGGTATTGAGCTGAAGATCATGGCTTCCGGTAACAGTGCAGGACATTTCCCAAAGATTTGCCTTAATCCTGCCGGCCCGGCAGTCACTAAAGGAAAGCGGTAACAACTCCTACAACGCCCTTCACTTACATCTGAGCGACATGTTCATAAAGGAATGCTCGTTTTCCAACATTTCCGCTGTTTGGCTGATGAGAACCAGTGCTATTTTCGGTAACGAAACTGTAACATTCGCATCCGCAGTCAAAACAAGAAAACTGGAGCTCCTGAATGTTTGCTTTCTTTCGTCCTGCCGCACATCAGGCGCCCTTGCCTGAAGAAAAAATAGACAGCACCTACCGCCGCCTGCGCTGGCAAATCTTCGCCGGTATCTTTATCGGTTACGCCGGTTACTACCTGCTGCGCAAAAACTTTTCCCTGGCGATGCCCTATCTGATCGAAGAGGGCTATACCCGCGGTGAACTGGGCGTGGCGCTGTCGGCGATTGCCATCGCCTATGGCTTGTCCAAGTTCCTGATGGGCATCGTTTCCGACCGCTCCAACCCGCGCTTCTTCCTGCCGTTCGGCCTGATGGTTTCGGCTGCCGTGATGTTCATTTTCGGTTTCGCGCATTGGGCAACGTCCAGCGTGACCATCATGTTCGTCCTGCTGTTCATCAATGGCTGGGCTCAGGGCATGGGTTGGCCGCCCAGTGGCCGGACCATGGTGCACTGGTGGTCACAGAAGGAACGCGGTGGCGTGGTGTCGCTGTGGAACGTCGCGCACAACGTCGGCGGCGGCCTGATTGGTCCGCTGTTCCTGGTCGGCATGGGCCTGTTCAATGACTGGCATGCCGCGTTCTACGTACCGGCAGCCGTCGCCATGGCCGTGGCGGTTTTTGCCTTCATCACCATGCGCGATACCCCGCAATCGGTGGGCCTGCCGCCCATCGAGAAGTACAAGAACGACTATCCGGAAGGCTACGACGCCAGCCACGAAGAAGAATTCAGCGCCAAGGAAATCTTCGTCAAATACGTGCTGCGCAACAAAATGCTCTGGTACATCGCCCTGGCCAACGTCTTCGTCTATCTGCTGCGCTACGGCGTATTGGACTGGGCGCCGACCTACCTCAAGGAAGCCAAGGGTTTCACCGTAGACAAGACGTCCTGGGCGTACTTCTTCTACGAATGGGCGGGTATCCCGGGCACGTTGCTGTGCGGCTGGATGTCGGACAAGATTTTCCGTGGCAACCGTGGCCTGACCGGCATGGTGTTCATGGCGCTGGTGACCGTGGCGACCCTGGTGTACTGGTTGAATCCGGCCGGCAACCCGACGGTCGACATGATCGCCCTGGTGTCCATCGGCTTCCTGATCTACGGCCCGGTCATGCTGATCGGCTTGCAGGCGCTGGAGCTGGCGCCGAAGAAAGCCGCCGGTACGGCAGCGGGTTTCACCGGTTTGTTCGGTTACCTGGGGGGTTCGGTCGCGGCCAGTGCAGCGATGGGCTACACCGTGGACCACTTCGGTTGGGACGGCGGTTTCGTCCTGCTGATCGGCGCCTGCCTGCTGGCGATGGCTTTCCTTGCGCCAACGCTGTGGCACAAGCAAGTCGCCAGTCAGAGCCGCGAAGCACTCGCCTGATCGGCCTTTGATTTACAGCGCTTGAGCCGCGCCTCCAGATTCCGGTCTGGCATGGCGTGGCTACGCAGGGCGTGAGCGGTCTGCTCGACATAATCGCGAGTGGTGCCGTAACGCCCGCAAGCGTTTTCAAACACATGGCTCAGCACATGATCCGGCAAGTTGCCGGCATAACTGGGCAGGTGCCGCTCCAGAACGAATCCCAATGCCTGAACCTGGTTGCCGTCTTCGAGTCGGCAGTTGAGCCAGTGTGGACGATAAGACGGGAACGGCATCTCACGTTGCCAAAGCGCATACAGTGACGCTTCAAGTTGCTCTTCAGGCAGACGATAAGCAAAGCCGCTGCAAGAGCCGCCGCGATCCAGGCCGAATACCAGTCCCGGCATCTCCGGTGTGCCACGATGTTCGTGGGACCACAGGTACAACCCCCGGTGGTAACCATGGACCCGCCCGCGAACGCGCTCGACAGCCGTGCACTCAGGGCGCCAGATCAGTGACCCATAGGCGAACAGCCATACAGGCCCACCCTTGTGGCGCGCCATGGTCGTTTGCATTGAGCTGAGTAATTGTTCGTGAGTGAGCTGCGGCCCCAGATCGAGCTGCGGCGGATAAGCCAGATTCAGAAATGAAGATTCTATGGCGCTCATGGCGAATAGCGTTCAGCTCCCCGCGAGTGAAGTATTACTTTATAGAACGCACCGTTGTAACAATAAGGCACATATGTTTTAAGGCAATTTAGGTGCCATGGCACAGTTATTAATTAACTGGCTGGATTAGATATAACGTACCGGCATTTATATTATTTTATAAATACCGATCCGCTATATACAGAGTTATAACCACCTGTGTAGGAGCGAGCCTGCTCGCGATGGTCGTTAGTGATTACGCGGGAAGTCAGGCTGCCCACGGCGCTCTTAAGAACATCGCGAGCAGGCTCCCCCTACAGGGATGTTTGGTTATCTTCAGAGATTGGAGTCAAGAGCGTGGAGCGTAGGCAAATACGTCTGCGCGCATCTGATGGGCGTCCATGCCCGCCTCGACCAGCGCATCCAGCGTGCCGTAGACCATGGCCGGCGAACCACTGGCGTACACGTGCAAAGTCTTGAGATCGGGGAAGTCTTCGCACACGGCCTCATGCAACATGCCGCAGCGTCCCTGCCAGCCGCTTTGATCGCTGACGACTTTGTGCAGGAACAGGTTGGGTAGCTTCAGCCACTCGTCCCAATGTTCGATTTCATAGAAGTCTTCAGGACGGCGCACGCCCCAATACAAATGCACGGGGTGCTTGAAGCCTTCGGCGCGACAGTGTTCGATCAGGCCATGGACCTGGCCCATGCCGGTACCCGCGGCAATCAACACCAGAGGACCGTCCGGCAGCTCGGCCAGGTGCGTGTCGCCGAACGGCATGTCGATCCGCACCATCGTGTTGCCTTGCAGCTGCTTGATCAGGTTTATTGCACTGGCTTCGCGCGCCAGTACGTGGATTTCCAGATCACGCCCACCGGAGGGTGCCGAAGCCAGGGAGAAAGATGATTTCTCGCCATTGTCCCGATGGATCATCAAGTACTGGCCGGCGTGATAACGCGGAGGTTTACCCGCCGGCGCCCGCAGCCGCACTCGCCAGGTATCACCACCGACCTCGGTGCAACTGGTGACCTGACACGACAGGGTGCGCACCGGCAATTCTCCCAGCGCGAGCACGCCATCCCACAGCACGATGCAGTCTTCGAGCGGCTCTGCAATGCAAGTGTAGAACTCGCCATGATCGCGCACATCGCCCGCCTGTTCGACGCGCCCTTCCACCAGCAGCGCAGCGCACACATGGCAGTTGCCGTTGCGACAGCTTTGCGGGCACTCATAGCCCAGACGACGTGCGCCATCGAGAATCCGCTCGCCGGGCAGGATCTCGAGCACCGCTCCGGAGGGCTGCAAAGTTACACGCATCAATCTATTCCTAACTGATTCCAGATGGCATCGATCCGTTGGGTCACGGCATCGTCCTTGACGATCACCCGGCCCCACTCACGTGTGGTTTCGCCCGGCCATTTATGCGTGGCATCGAGCCCCATTTTCGACCCCAGGCCGGACACCGGCGAGGCGAAGTCAAGGTAGTCGATTGGCGTGTTCTCGATCATCACCGTGTCGCGCTTGGGGTCCATGCGCGTGGTGATGGCCCAGATCACGTCGTTCCAGTCCCGTGCGTTGATATCGTCGTCAGTGACGATAACGAACTTGGTGTACATGAACTGTCGCAAAAACGACCAGACACCGAGCATTACCCGCTTGGCATGCCCCGGATACGACTTCTTCATGGTCACGACGGCCATGCGGTACGAGCAGCCTTCTGGCGGCAGGTAGAAATCGGTGATCTCCGGGAACTGCTTCTGCAGGATCGGCACGAACACTTCGTTCAGCGCCACGCCGAGGATCGCCGGCTCATCCGGTGGACGTCCGGTGTAGGTGCTGTGGTAGATCGGCTTGATCCGATGGGTGATGCGCTCGACGGTGAACACCGGGAAGCTGTCGACTTCGTTGTAGTAGCCGGTGTGGTCGCCGTACGGGCCTTCATCGGCCATCTCGCCCGGATGGATCACGCCTTCAAGGATGATCTCGGCGGTGGCCGGCACTTGCAGGTCGTTGCCCCGGCATTTCACCAGTTCGGTGCGGTTGCCGCGCAGCAGGCCGGCGAAAGCGTATTCGGAGAGACTGTCGGGCACCGGGGTCACGGCGCCGAGAATGGTCGCCGGGTCAGCGCCCAGCGCCACGGCCACCGGGAACGGTTGCCCCGGATGCTTCTCGCACCATTCGCGGTAATCCAGCGCGCCGCCACGGTGGCTGAGCCAACGCATGATGACTTTGTTGCGGCCGATCACTTGCTGACGGTAGATCCCGAGGTTCTGCCGATCCTTGTTCGGACCTTTGGTAACGGTCAGGCCCCAGGTGATCAGCGGCGCCACGTCGCCCGGCCAGCAGGTCTGCACCGGCAGTGTCGAGAGATCGACGTCATCGCCTTCGATGACCACTTCCTGGCAGATCGCATCTTTGACGACCTTGGGCGCCATCGAGATGATCTTGCGGAAGATCGGCAGTTTGGACCAGGCGTCTTTCAGCCCTTTCGGCGGCTCGGGTTCCTTGAGGAACGCCAGCAACTTGCCGATTTCGCGCAGTTCGCTGACCGCTTCGGCGCCCATGCCCAACGCAACGCGCTCGGGGGTGCCGAACAGGTTGCCGAGCACCGGAATGTCATAACCGACAGGCTTTTCGAACAGCAGGGCCGGGCCTTTGGCGCGCAAGGTGCGGTCACAGACCTCGGTCATTTCGAGCACTGGGGACACCGGAATCTGGATGCGCTTGAGCTCGCCGCGCTGTTCCAGCCCGCTGATAAAGTCGCGCAAGTCGCGATACTGCATGCGTAAGCCTCGTGTTGGCCGTGGCGTTCGGGGCAGGCAGTTTAGCGCCGAACCCCTCTATTCAGAACCACGAACTGCCGGTTCATCAAAAATCAGATAGCAAAAAGCCGGGTTTCCCCGGCTCTGGTGCCCTGTATGGCACAACCTGCTCGACTTACTTGCGTTTCATCGACAGGAAGAACTCATCGTTGGTCTTGGTCGTTTTCAGCTTGTCGACCAGGAACTCGATGGCAGCAACTTCGTCCATCGGGTGCAGCAGCTTGCGCAGGATCCACATGCGCTGCAACTCGTCGTCGGCGGTCAGCAACTCTTCGCGGCGGGTGCCGGAACGGTTGATGTTGATGGCCGGGAACACGCGCTTTTCAGCGATGCGGCGATCCAGAGGCAGTTCCATGTTGCCGGTGCCTTTGAATTCCTCGTAGATCACTTCGTCCATCTTCGAGCCGGTTTCAACCAGCGCGGTGGCGATGATGGTCAGCGAGCCGCCTTCTTCGATGTTCCGCGCAGCACCGAAGAAACGCTTTGGCTTCTCCAGGGCGTGGGCATCGACACCACCGGTGAGCACTTTGCCGGAGCTCGGGATCACGGTGTTGTAGGCACGGGCCAGACGGGTGATGGAGTCGAGCAGGATCACCACGTCTTTCTTGTGCTCGACCAGGCGCTTGGCCTTCTCGATCACCATTTCGGCCACCTGTACGTGACGGGTTGGCGGCTCGTCGAACGTCGAGGCAACCACTTCGCCGCGCACGGTGCGCTGCATTTCGGTTACTTCTTCCGGACGTTCGTCGATCAGCAGCACGATCAGGTGAACTTCAGGGTTGTTGCGCGCAATGTTCGCCGCGATGTTCTGCAGCATGATCGTCTTACCGGCTTTCGGCGGTGCAACGATCAGACCGCGCTGGCCTTTGCCGATCGGGGCGCACAGGTCGATAACACGACCGGTCAAGTCTTCGGTGGAGCCGTTGCCGGCTTCCATCTTCATGCGCACGGTCGGGAACAGCGGGGTCAGGTTCTCGAAGAGAATCTTGTTTTTCGCGTTTTCCGGACGGTCGAAGTTGATCGTGTCGACCTTGAGCAGCGCGAAATAACGCTCGCCTTCCTTCGGAGGGCGGATCTTGCCAACGATGGTGTCACCGGTGCGCAAGTTAAAGCGACGGATCTGGCTCGGCGAGACGTAGATATCGTCCGGGCCGGCGAGATAGGAGGCGTCTGCAGAGCGGAGGAAGCCGAAGCCGTCCTGGAGAATCTCCAGCACGCCATCACCGGAGATTTCCTCGCCGCTTTTCGCGTGCTTTTTCAGCAGGGAGAAAATCACGTCCTGCTTGCGCGAACGGGCCATATTTTCTATGCCCATCTGTTCGGCCAATTCGAGCAGTTCGGTAATCGGCTTTTGCTTGAGTTCAGTCAGATTCATATAGGAATGACGTAATCATTTATGGAGGGGGGAAAATTAAGCTTTTGGCTTAATGAGGCCGCGCCGCGGAGAAGGCGACAGGATCGCGTACTTATTCGAAAAGGAGAGCGTCGGCGACGGCTAGCAGGGGGCACTGGAGAAACCAGCGCGGGGCCGAATGTAACACCTGAGTTTCGGAGCGTCTAGCCCTCATAACGAAAAAGGCCCCGCGAATTGCGGGGCCTTTATTTGACACGCTGCGACGACGCTTAGATGTTGGCGTCGAGGAAGGCTGCCAGTTGCGACTTCGACAGTGCGCCGACCTTGGTCGCTTCAACGTTGCCGTTCTTGAACAGCATCAGGGTCGGGATACCACGCACGCCGTGCTTGGCCGGAGTTTCCTGGTTTTCGTCGATGTTCAGTTTGGCAACGGTCAGCTTGCCTTTGTAAGTCTCGGCAATTTCGTCCAGAACAGGAGCGATCATTTTGCAAGGGCCACACCACTCAGCCCAGTAATCGACCAGTACAGCGCCTTCAGCCTTGAGTACGTCGGCCTCGAAGCTAGCGTCGCTGACGTGTTTGATAAGATCGCTGCTCATGGAATTCTCCAGGGTTGTAAGCAAAAAAACGTGGCCCATCATAGCTGCCCTTCCCGTGTTCAGGAAGGTGCAGATGATTGAGTCTCGCTATGGTGGTCCATGAGTTTGGGTATAGCCCAGGTCACGCAGTGGCGGGAGCGACGAAGGCGATTCCGGTGCGCAAGGCGGCATTGCGCACATGTTCGTGCATGGCTTTCTGTGCGGCCCCTGAGGCTCGGCGTGCCAGTGCGCGAAGGATTTTGCGGTGTTCCTGCCAGGTTTCCATGGCCCGTTCGGCCCGGATGAACGGTAGCTTCTGGCTCTCCAGGAAGATGTCGGCACTGGCGGTAAGGATGCTCAGCATCGCCTGATTGCCGCTGGCCAGCAGAATTCGACGGTGAAATTCGAAGTCCAGGCGCGCCGCCGCTTCAAAGTCGCCAGACTTCAATTCGTTGCGCATGGCGGCGACATTGTCTTGCAGCGCATCGAGCTCATCGGTACTCAAGGTCACGGCCGCCAGCCCTGCGGCAAACCCCTCCAGCGCATAGCGCAACTGAAAAATGTCCAGCGGCGAAGCCTGCGCCGCGAATGGCCAGCCCGGCGCCGCATCGCCTCGCGGCAGCTCCACTGGTGATTGCACAAACACGCCTTTGCCCGGCTGGATACTGATGACACCCAGTGCACTCAGTGATGACAACGCCTCGCGCAACGACGCCCGACTGACCCCCAATTGCACCGCCAGATCCCGTTGCGAGGGCAAGGCATCCCCAGGCCCGAAGCCCTGTTCGGTGATCAGTTTGCGGATGGCTTGCAGCGCCACTTCGGGTACGGCACGGGAGATCGAGTTCATGATTTTCCAGACGAACCAGGCCAATGTGCGGCCAGTTGTAAAGCTATTCGCGGCGTCCGGCAAGTCGTGCCCCATGGGGGTTCGGGAATTTTCACGGGTGCGCTATCGAGGTGCGAAACGCGACTCGACTGTTCAGACCAGTAAGACCTTCCGACACCAGTAAAACCGCGCGCTGGCGCCCCCATGGCCCGAGGTTGGCATGGCCCATGCTCTGTCGATCCGCAGACATTCCTTCTCGCCGATTCGGAGATCTGCCATGACCCAGCGTTACAGCGCACTCATCAAAGTCTTGTTCGCTAGCCTGATGCTGAGCCAGGCACCCGCCCACGCCGACGGTCTGGAGGATGTGGTCAAGCGCGGCGTCCTCAAGGTTGCCGTGCCCCAGGACTTCCCGCCCTTCGGCTCGGTCGGCCCGGACATGAAACCTCGCGGCCTGGATATCGATACTGCAAAACTGCTGGCCGACCAGCTCAAGGTCAAACTCGAACTGACTCCGGTCAACAGCACCAACCGCATCCCGTTCCTGACCACCGGCAAGGTCGACCTGGTGATTTCCAGCCTTGGCAAAAACCCCGAGCGGGAAAAAGTCATCGACTTCTCCCGCGCCTATGCACCGTTCTACCTCGCCGTGTTCGGCCCGCCAGAAGCCGACATCAAGGGCCTGGACGACCTCAAGGGCAAGACCGTCAGCGTCACCCGTGGCGCCATCGAAGACATCGAGCTGAGCAAGGTCGCGCCCGAAGGCGTGACCATCAAGCGCTTCGAAGACAACAACTCGACCATCGCCGCGTACCTGGCCGGGCAGGTCGACCTGATCGCCAGCGGCAACGTGGTCATGGTCGCCATCAGCGAAAAGAACCCGAAACGCGTGCCGGCGCTGAAAGTGAAGCTCAAGGATTCGCCGGTCTACGTCGGCGTGAACAAGAACGAGCCGGCGCTGCTGGACAAGGTCAATCAGATCCTCGTGACCGCCAAGAGCGACGGCGCATTGGAGAAGAACGCATTGACCTGGCTCAAAGAGCCGCTGCCGGCCGACCTCTGACACGGCGCGCAGGAGACACGCTATGGCTTATCAGTTCGATTTCTTGCCGGTGGTTCACAACACCGATCTGTTGCTGCGCGGTGCATTGTTCACTCTGGAGCTGACGGCCATCGGTGCGGTGCTCGGCGTGGGGCTGGGCATTGTCGGCGCCCTGGTGCGGGCCTGGAACATTCGTCCGTTCGCCGGGATCTTCGTGGTCTACGTCGAGTTGATCCGCAACACGCCGTTCCTGGTGCAGCTGTTTTTCATCTTTTTCGGCTTGCCGTCGTTGGGCGTGCAGATTTCCGAATGGCAGGCAGCGGTATTGGCGATGGTGATCAACCTCGGTGCCTATTCCACCGAAATTGTCCGCGCGGGCATCCAGGCGATCCCGCGAGGTCAACTGGAAGCCGCGGCGGCATTGGCGATGACGCGTTTTGAGGCGTTTCGTCACGTGGTGCTGGTGCCGGCCCTGGGCAAGGTCTGGCCGGCCTTGAGCAGCCAGATCATCATCGTGATGCTCGGCTCGGCCGTCTGCTCGCAGATTGCCACCGAAGAGCTGAGCTTCGCCGCCAACTTCATCCAGTCGCGCAACTTCCGCGCCTTCGAAACCTACGCCCTGACCACGCTGCTGTATTTGTGCATGGCCCTGTTGATTCGCCAGCTCTTGAACTGGATCGGAACACGCTACATCTCCAGGAGCAGCCGATGAGCGATTTCACTTTCTGGGACATCCTGCGCAACCTGCTCACGGGCCTGCAATGGACGCTGGCGTTGTCGCTGGTCGCGTTCATCGGCGGTGGCGTGATCGGCCTGCTGATCATGGTCATGCGCATTTCGAAAAAAGCCCTGCCGCGCAGTTTCGCTCGCACTTACATCGAACTGTTCCAGGGCACGCCGCTTTTGATGCAACTGTTTCTGGTGTTTTTCGGCGTGGCGCTGGCCGGGGTTGAGATTTCGCCGTGGATGGCGGCGGCGATTGCGCTGACGCTGTTCACCAGCGCTTACCTGGCAGAGATCTGGCGCGGTTGCGTCGACTCGATTCCCAATGGCCAGTGGGAAGCTTCGGCGAGCCTGGCGCTGAACCCGTTGGAACAGCTGCGCTACGTGATCCTGCCGCAGGCGCTGCGCATCGCCGTGGCGCCGACCGTGGGCTTCTCGGTGCAGGTGGTCAAAGGCACGGCTGTGACTTCGATCATCGGCTTCACCGAACTGACCAAGACCGGCGGCATGCTTGCCAACGCCACTTTTGAACCGTTCATGGTCTACGGTCTCGTCGCCCTAGGCTATTTCCTGCTCTGTTATCCCTTGTCCCTCAGTGCGCGCTACCTGGAAAGGAGACTGCATGCCTCTGCTTAGAATTTCCGCCCTGCATAAATATTACGGCGATCACCATGTGCTCAAAGGCATCGACCTGAGCGTGGAGGAAGGCCAGGTGGTGGCGATCATTGGACGCAGCGGCTCGGGTAAGTCGACCTTGCTGCGTACCCTCAATGGCCTTGAGTCCATCAACGATGGCGTGATCGAAGTCGACGGTGAATACCTCGATGCTGCCCGTGCCGATCTGCGCAGCCTGCGGCAGAAAGTCGGCATGGTGTTCCAGCAGTTCAACCTGTTCCCGCACCTGACCGTCGGTGAAAACGTCATGCTTGCACCGCAGGTGGTGCAAAAAGTATCAAAAGCCAAAGCGATCGAACTGGCGCGGCAAATGCTGGAAAAGGTAGGGCTGGGTGAGAAGTTCGATGCCTTTCCCGATCGGCTGTCCGGCGGACAACAACAGCGGGTGGCAATTGCCCGGGCGCTGGCGATGTCGCCGAAGGTTTTGCTGTGTGACGAAATCACTTCGGCGCTGGACCCGGAGCTGGTCAACGAAGTGCTGAGCGTTGTTCGGCAACTGGCCAAGGAAGGCATGACGCTGATCATGGTCACCCATGAGATGCGTTTTGCCCGGGAGGTGGGGGATAAGTTGGTGTTCATGCATCACGGCAAGGTGCATGAGGTGGGGGACCCGAAAGTCCTGTTCGCCACGCCGCAAACGGCGGAACTGGCGAACTTCATTGGGACAGTGGCAGCATCAAGCTAAATCCCTGTGGCGAGGGAGCTTGCTCCCGTTCGACGGCGCAGCCGTCGCAAAATCTGAGGACCGGTTTTTCCTGACTCACCGCGTTGGATGGTTTTAGGGCCGCTACGCAGCCCAGCGGGAGCAAGCTCCCTCGCCACAGGGACCCATGTAGTCCATGCGCTGGATCAAGGCTTTGAACCGAACGCGTTGGCGCCAGCCTTTGATCGTGGCACGATGTCGAGGTTATCGACCGAGACCCCCAGACCATGCCGCAATCCCAAGCCAAGAATCTGTCCCTGATCGCCGCAATCGACCTGGGCTCCAACAGCTTTCACATGGTCGTGGCCAAGGCCCAGAACGGCGAAATCCGTATTCTCGAGCGTCTCGGGGAGAAGGTTCAGCTGGCGGCCGGCATCGACGACGAGCGTAAACTCAGCGAAGAATCCATGCAGCGCGGGCTCGATTGCCTCAAGCGTTTTGCCCAACTGATCAACGGTATGCCCCTCGGCGCCGTGCGTATCGTTGGTACCAACGCCCTGCGTGAAGCTCGTAACCGCGCCGAATTCATCCACCGCGCCGAAGAAATCCTCGGCCACCCGGTGGAAGTCATCTCCGGCCGAGAAGAAGCGCGCCTGATCTACCTCGGCGTGTCCCACACCCTCGCCGACACCCCGGGCAAGCGCCTGGTGGCGGACATCGGCGGCGGCAGTACCGAATTCATCATCGGCCAGCGTTTCGAACCGCTGCTGCGCGAAAGCCTGCAAATGGGTTGCGTCAGCTACACCCAACGCTATTTCAAGGACGGCAAGATCACCCCGGCCCGCTATGCCCAGGCGTACACCGCGGCGCGGCTGGAGATCATGAGCATTGAACACGCCCTGCATCGCCTGACCTGGGATGAGGCCATCGGCTCCTCGGGCACCATCCGCGCCATCGGCCTGGCGCTGAAGGCCGGTGGTCACGGCACCGGCGAAGTGAACGCCGAAGGCCTGGCCTGGCTCAAGCGCAAGCTGATGAAGCTCGGCGATGTCGAGAAAATCGACTTCGAAGGCATCAAGCCCGATCGTCGGGCGATCTTCCCGGCGGGCCTGGCAATCCTCGAAGCCATCTTCGACTCCCTCGAACTGCAACGCATGGACCACTGCGAAGGTGCCCTGCGTGAAGGCGTGCTGTATGACCTGCTCGGCCGCCATCATCACGAAGACGTGCGCGAACGCACCCTGACCTCCCTGATGGAGCGTTATCACGTCGACCTGGAACAGGCGGCGCGGGTCGAACGCAAAGCCCTGCATGCCTTCGATCAGGTGGCAAGCGACTGGGACCTGGAAGATGGCGTCTGGCGCGAACTGCTCGGCTGGGCGGCGAAGGTCCATGAGGTGGGCCTGGACATCGCTCACTACCAGTACCACAAGCACGGCGCTTACCTGATCGAACACTCGGACCTGGCCGGGTTCTCCCGCGAAGACCAGTTAATGCTCGCGCTGCTGGTGCGTGGCCACCGTCGCAACATTCCCAAGGACAAATTCGCCGACTTCGGCGATGACGGCATCAAGCTGATACGCCTGTGCGTGTTGCTGCGCTTCGCGATCCTGTTCCACCACATCCGCGGTACTCAGCAAATGCCTCAGGTCGAGCTCAACGCCATGGGCAATCATCTTGAAGTGGTGTTCCCGGAAAACTGGCTGGATGAAAACCAGCTGACCCAGGCCGACTTCGCTATCGAAGCGGAATGGCTGACCCGAGTGGATATCGTTCTCAGCGTGCGCTGATACGCACTGCGCCTGTAGGAACACGGCTTGCCGGCGATGGCAATTTTAGAGACGCCATCGCATGTGGCGGGAAACAAAAATGGCGATCCGCAGGGGATCGCCATTTTTATGCTACGACGCTTTAACGCACAGACAGAATCGGGCTGCCCAATCGCTCCAGCAACGTCGCCTGGGCGCTGCGCGGGTTCTGGTTGCCGGTCGGCGTGTTGCGGATGTAACGACCGTCCGACTGCAGGCTCCAGCTGTGGGTGTTATCGGTCAGGTACAGCTCCAGCTCCTTCTTCACCCGCATGATCAGCTTCTTGCCCTCGACTGGGAAGCAAGTCTCGACGCGCTTGTCGAGGTTGCGCTCCATCCAGTCGGCACTGGACAGGAACATCTGCTCATCGCCACCGTTGAGGAAATAGAACACCCGGGTGTGTTCCAGGAAACGCCCGATGATCGAACGCACGTGAATGTTGTGCGAAACCCCGGCAATGCCCGGCCGCAGGCAGCACATGCCACGCACCACGAGGTCGATGCGCACGCCCGACTGGCTGGCCTTGTACAACGCACGGATGATCTTCGGATCGGTCAGCGAGTTGAACTTGGCAATGATGTGCGCCGGTTTGCCATCGAGGGCGAACTGGGTCTCGCGGGCAATCATGTCGAGCATGCCCTTCTTCAGGGTGAACGGCGCATGCAGCAACTTCTTCATACGCAGGGTCTTGCCCATGCCGATCAACTGGCTGAACAGTTTGCCGACGTCTTCGCACAAGGCGTCGTCGGAGGTCAGCAGGCTGTAGTCGGTGTAGAGGCGAGCGTTGCCGGCGTGATAGTTACCGGTACCGAGGTGCGCATAACGCACGATTTCACCGGCCTCGCGGCGCAGGATCAACATCATCTTGGCGTGAGTCTTGAAGCCGACCACGCCGTAGATCACCACCGCACCGGCCGCTTGCAGACGGCTGGCCAGTTGCAGGTTGGACTCTTCGTCGAACCGCGCGCGCAACTCGATCACCGCGGTAACTTCCTTGCCGTTACGCGCCGCATCCACCAGCGCATCGACGATTTCCGAGTTGGCGCCGGAGCGGTACAGGGTCTGGCGCACCGCCAGCACGTGCGGGTCCTTGGCAGCCTGGCGCAGCAAGTCGACCACCGGGGTGAACGACTCGAACGGGTGCAGCAGCAGGATGTCCTGCTTGCTGATCAC
>NZ_RCOB01000117.1:0-15613 GCF_004307665.1 Pseudomonas sp. Sample_16 | reverse complement strand
GGCGAGGGAGCTTGTCGGATCGCCGCACCGTCCCGCTGGGGCGCGAAGCGGCCCTTAAAGGGACTGCTGCGCAGTCCAGCGGGAGCGAGCTCCCTCGCCACAGGATGCTAATGCTCATTTAAGTGAACAGGATTACACGTGAAGTGGGCTTTTTTATGACTTTCAGGCCTTCAGGCATAGCTCCTGAGGGCTACCGGGGGAATGAACGCCTCAAGCTCATCCTCCACGGCTTCGATGATCCGCTCCACATCGGCGGCATTCATCACCGTCGCACACGGAATACCGGCAATGGCGATCATGGTCTCGCCGGTTGCACGATCAAACAAACGGGCAATCATGCTGCCCGGGGCATCCATGCTGGCCTCGAAACCCATGGGATGAAAATGCCAGCGCATCAGCTGGCAGGCGTTTGGAAAAGTGACCTTGCTGAACCCTTTATTCATGTGTTGCCCACCTTCTTCATCGAGCGCTTCCTTTAGCTCACGTTAGGAGGGAAGAGCCTTCATTGGCTCTACCGATGACAGACTTTAAAAGTAGCACCTGAATGTGAAAAAAATGTGGATTTTTCAGGTCGTTTGGCAATTGCTTCGCATTTTTTATTCACGCCTTTTGGCGCAAACGTTTTCGCAAATATACCGCTATCCGTTTAACCATTGATGCAGAAGCCGAAGTTGGGCAAGCTCGGCTTTTTCACGTCGAGACCTTTATGCACGCCGAGGATGATGGCCCACAGCAAACCCAGGCCACGGCCGAGACGGTCATGCGTTATCACCTGCGTTGGAAACACCGGGATCTCGACGGGGTCATGGCGCTTTACCATCCCGAGATCCAGTACAACGACTTTTTCCAGAACCGCGTGATGGGCCTTGAGCACTTGCGCGAATACGTGCGCAGCAGCATGCCCCGCGATCCGGATGAGGCGCTGGAACATTCGGACCGCATTCGGCTGGACGGCAACACGGCGTTCATTCAGTACCGCATCACCCTGCGTGGCGGCGAAGGGTTGGTGTCGTTTCGCGCCAGTGAAGCGATTACCGTCAAGGACGGGCTGATCTGGCGGGTCAACGAATACGCCTCTGTGGTGCGTGAACAGCCCACCGGTAAAAGCAGCAGCCAGCGGCCGGCGGTCAGTCGCCTGGGCTTGTCACCACGGCAGTTGAGTTTCATGGCCGAGGATCTGCAACAGTATTTCCAGCGCCAGCAACCCTATCTCGACCCTGAACTCGACCTGCAACGGGTGGCAAAGGAGTGCGGGTACAGTCGCAACCAGATTTCCTATTTGCTTAATCAGGTGTTGGGGCAGAGCTTCTATCGCTACGTCAACCAGGCGCGCCTGCAACATCTTCTCGCGGCGCTGGACAACGCCGCACCACCGCTGCGCATCGACGAACTGGCGTTCGCTGCCGGGTTCAATTCGTTGTCGGCGTTCTACAGCTGTTTCCGTCAACACACCGGGCTGTCACCCAAGGCGTATGCCAAACAAATTTCTTTGCGTGCACGCGCGCAAGACAACGCTTGAGCTCACGCACTAGGATCAGCGCCAACGAAGTTTGATTGGCGGAGTCTTGCATGCCGGCGTGGCGCACTATCAGTTTGTGGATGGACCAACTCGACGAGCCGTTGCTGGCGCGTCCGGCGCTGGAACAGGATCTGGACATCGATGTAGCGATCATCGGCGCCGGGTATACCGGACTCTGGACGGCCTACTACCTCAAGCGTCAGGCACCTGGCCTGAACATCGCCATTATCGAGGCGCAAACCGCCGGTTTTGGTGCTTCGGGACGCAATGGCGGCTGGTTGATGGGCAATCTGTTGGGGGAGGACCGGCTGCTTGCCGAGCTGTCACCTGAACAGCGCCGGGCGTCATACGACTTATTGCACAGTATTCCCGATGAAGTGGAAATCGTCCTGGAACGTGAGGGCATCGACTGCGATTATCGCAAAGGTGGAGTGCTGTACTGCGCTGCCCGCTACCCGGAACAGGAAGCCAACCTGCGCCTATACCTGGACAAGCTCTACAAGCAGGGACTCAACGAGCGCGATTACCGCTGGCTCAGCCCTGAACAATTGGCGCAGCAGATCCGTGTCGCCAAACCCTACGGCGGCATCTATGCCCCGCATGTCGCGACCATTCACCCAGCCAAACTGGTACGCGGCCTGGCGCGGACGGTGGAGCGCATGGGTGTGCGGATCTACGAGAACAGCCCGGTGACCCAATGGCAGTCCGGCAGCCTGCACACGGCGAAAGCTTCGGTGCGCAGCCGTTGGATAGTGCCAGCGGTAGAAGGCTATTCGGTAACGTTACCGCCGTTAGGTCGTTATCAACTGCCGGTACAAAGCTTGATCGTCGCCACCGAACCTTTGTCCGCTGCGACCTGGGACGAAATCGGCCTGAGCCGCGGCCAGGCGTTCAGTGAAAGCAGCCGCCAGGTCACTTACGGCCAGCGTACCGCAGACAACCGCCTGGTTTTCGGTGCCCGCGGTGGTTACCAGTTTGCTGGCAAGTTGCGCCACAACTTTGACCTGACCCGCAGTGAAATCGAACTGCGCCGCTATCTGTTCGGTGAGTTGTTCCCGCAACTCAAGAACGTCCAGATCACCCATGGCTGGGGCGGCAATCTTGGCATGTCGCGGCGGTTCAAACCGCACATGCTGTGCGATCAGGCCAGTGGCATCGCCTTGTCCGGCGGTTATGGCGGGGAGGGCGTGGGTGCCAGCAACCTGGGCGGGCGGACGTTGGCTGACCTGATCCTGCAACGCGACACCGAGCAGGTCCGGCAGCCATGGGTCATTCCCCAACGTAGCCTTGATGCACTGCGGGCCTGGGAGCCCGAGCCCTGCCGCTGGCTCGGCTACAACGCGATCATCCGCAGCTTTGTCCACGAAGACCAGACCCTCGCCAACCCGGCCACCGCGCCTTGGCGGCGCAAGCTCGCCAGTGGAGTGGCGGGGTTCATGGAAGGTTTCATGCAGTAACCGACGCGTTCTACAACCACAGGTATTCCCATGAGCATCACGCAATTCAAGAACACCGCAACCCTGCAACTCGAGGAGTCGAACCCGGTCGCCGTGCCGCTCGGCACGCCTGTGGCGGTGGCCTCGACCACCAGTGTCGAGCGCGACGACGGCGTCGAAACCGGCGTCTGGGAATGCACCCCCGGTCGCTGGCGGCGGCAGATCGTTGCCCAGGAATTCTGCCATTTCATCCAGGGCCGCTGCACCTTCACCCCGGACGATGGCGAAACCCTGCACATACAAGCCGGCGATGCACTGATGTTGCCCGCCAACAGCCTCGGTATCTGGGATATCCAGGAAACCGTGCGCAAGACCTACGTTTTGATTTTTTGAGCTCTTAAAAAAACAAAAGCTGATCCTTTGATTGCCTGCCAACAAAAACAAACCCATACAGGAATCGCTCATGATCCGAAAGACACTGACACTGGCCCCGCTGATGCTGGTCGCATCCATCAGCCAGGCGGCTGAAACGGTCAAAATCTACAACTGGTCGGACTACATAGCGCCGGACACTACGAAAAACTTCCAGAAAGAAACCGGCATTGCATTCACCTACGACGTCTATGACAGCAACGAAACCCTTGATGGCAAGCTGATGACCGGCAAATCCGGTTACGACGTGGTGTTTCCTTCGAACCACTTCATGGCGCGGCAAATCGAAGGCGGAGCGCTGAAAAAACTCGACAAGAGCCAGTTGCCGAACTGGAAGAATCTCAATCCGGTGCTGCTCAAGGCACTGCAAACCAACGATCCGGGTAATGAGCACGGCTTCCCGTACCTGTGGGGCAGCACTGGCATCGGCTACAACATTGCCAAGGTCAAAGCGGTGCTCGGCGATAATGCGCCGGTGGATTCCTGGGACCTGATTTTCAAACCGGAAAACATGCAAAAACTGCAAAAATGCGGCGTGGCCATCCTCGACAACGGCCCCGAACTGTTGCCAGCGGCGCTGAATTATCTAGGCCTGCCGCATCACAGCAAAAGTCCGGAAGACTACAAAAAGGCCGAGGCCTTGCTGATGAAGATTCGCCCTTATGTCAGTTACTTCCACTCGTCCAAATACACCAGTGACCTGGCCAACGGTGACATTTGCGTGGCTGTCGGCTTCTCGGGCGACATCCTGCAAGCGGAAAACCGCGCCAGGGAAGCCAAAAATGGTGTCGACATCGGCTACTCGATTCCCAAGGAAGGCGCAGCGATCTGGTTCGACATGGTTGCCATGCCTGTAGATGCTCCGGACGAAAAGGCCGGTTATGCGTTCATGAATTACCTGCTGCGCCCCGACGTCATGGCCAGTATCAGTAACTACGTGCATTACGCCAATGGCAATGAACAGGCAGACAGCCTGATCGACCCGGCCATCAAGAATGACACCAAGGTCTACCCGAGCCCGGAAATGATGGGCAAATTGTTCGCCCTGGAAGCCATGCCACTGAACATCGATCGGATTCGGACACGGCTATGGAACAAGATCCGTACCGGTAGCTGATTTGTCAGACGGCAGCACCTGAAGGCCTCATTACCAGCCTGCTGGCGATGAGGCCGGTACATTCGACATTGTTGGTGCCCGATACGCCGCCATCGTGAGCAGCTCGCTCCAGGTGAACCCCACCGGTCAGTCTTCCTTGCGAATGGTGGACACCTCGTCAGACCTGACCTTGACCTTCGCCCCGGAAATATCCTCGAACTCGTAGAAGCCGTCCTTGGTTTTGGTTTTCGGCATGTCCTTGGTCAAATATTGGGTGCCGTTCTGCAAGGTAACCACCGTTGGGGTAGAACAACCGGCGAGTGCCAATGAGGCCGCTATCGCCACGGACATACCCAAAGTCTTGATATTCATAACTCACACTCCCACAAAAAAGACCGACTGTTGCTTTAGACAGTGCCTGTAACGCGGTTGGTGCCGTGGATCGGCGGAAAGTTCTGCGCGCCGGAAAAAATACCTGACAGCGCCGCCGCTTATCCTTTTCCGTTTGCACCGGGCAGGCCGTTGCTGGTATCTGTACGCATAACCAGTATTCGTTCCCATGGCTCCCATTCCCCGTGACAGCAAAACCCCTCGACGATCCGTTCTACTACTTGAACAACTTCATGCAAGTCATTGATTGGCTTGAACATCGCTATGCCGATGTGCTGGCTGACGAGGAACAGCGCTTCATTACCGACTTCAAAGGGTTACCTCGCGAGTCCCGGGCCTTGCTGGTCCGCCTGATCATGCGCAAGGGCATTCACTTCAGAGCGGGTAAATTGCATTACCCCGAAATTGGCGACATCGCCGCCGCTGCCAGCCCGTTGCTGGCGTTGGTGTGGGTTGATCAACAAATGCCCCTGGCGGTGGAGACGCTGTTCGAGGTGTTGCTCAAAGCCGAAATTCTCCAATGTCTGGGTACGGCCATTGATCAGCCAAAAGGAAAAAAGACTGACTGGCTACCGGCACTGAGCGAGCAGTTTCCCGAGGCTCGCACCTTCAGGCAATGGTGCCCGACGCTGGACGACCAGTTGTTCAGCCTGACGATCATGGGCTTGTGTGATCGCCTGCGCTTGATGTTTTTTGGCAATCTTTACCAGGATTGGTCCGAGTTCGTGCTGGCGGACCTGGGTATCTTTACCTATGAAAAAGTCGACTTTTGCGCCGACTCGCGAGGCCTGCGCAGCCGCGAAGACGTGGATGCCTGCATGTTCCTGCACCATTGCCAGCAACTGTTCGAGGCCGGTGAAGCGCTGGGGGATGTTATCGGACAGGTCAACGGGCTGACATTGAGCAACCCATGGCTGCAACGGCGCCGCGAGAAACTGCTGTTCCAGATCGCTCAGCATTGCGAGCGCATCGCCGATTTCGCCTCTGCGCTGACGCTGTATCGCCAGTGCAGATATCCCGGCGCGCGGTTGCGGTTGATCCGCGTACTGGAGCGCTGCGGTGAATTCGAATTGGCACTGGCGTTGGCCACCCAGGCCGAACAGGCACCGGAAAGTGCCGCCGAGCAACAAGTGCTGCTGCGGATGCTGCCAAGGCTGCGGCGCAAGCTCGGCGGGCCGCCAATGAAACGCGCCTCACCCCGGCAAATGCTGCGCCTGGACCTGCAATTGCCACGCACGGACCTGGCGTTGTCGGTGGAGCATTACGTGCAGGCGCACCTCACGCAGGATGAGGCACCGGTCCACTATGTGGAAAACACGCTGATCAACTCGTTATTCGGTCTGTTGTGCTGGCCGGCGATTTTCGCGCCGTTGCCCGGGGCTTTCTTCCACCCGTTCCAGCGTGGCCCGGTGGACCTGCTCAACGAGGATTTCCATGAGCGCCGCGCAGATCTGTTCCAGGCGTGCCTGGCAGAACTCGATGACGGGCGTTATCGGCAGACCATCCGTGAACGCTTTAGCGAAAAATGGGGGGTGCAGTCGCCGTTCGTGTTCTGGGGAGCGCTCAACGAAGCGTTGCTGGAGCAGGCACTGGATTGTTTGCCGGCGGAACACCTCAAGCACTGGTTCAATCGACTGTTACTCGACATCAAGGCCAATCGCGCGGGCATGCCCGACTTGATCCAGTTCTGGCCGCAGCAAAAAACCTACCGCATGATCGAAGTCAAAGGGCCAGGGGATCGCTTGCAGGATAACCAGCTGCGCTGGCTGGAGTTCTGTCATGAGCACGGCATGCCGATTGCCGTTTGCTATGTGCAATGGGCGGAGCAAGCCGCTTGAGCTACAGCATTGCCGTGCGGGCGCTGTGTGAATTTACCGCCAAGGTCGGTGACCTTGACCTGCGCTTCACACCGTCGCCGACAGCGCTGGAAGGCATTGTCGGCCATCGCACGGTAGCGTCCCGGCGCAGCGAGGGTTACCAGAGTGAAGTCGCGCTTGAAGGGTTGTTCAAAAGCCTGAAGGTCAAGGGCAGGGCGGACGGCTACGATCCGACGCAGAACTGCCTGGAAGAAGTCAAAACCTACCGCGGCGACTTGAACAAGCAACCGGCCAACCACCGTCAACTGCATTGGGCTCAAGCGAAGGTCTACGGCTGGTTGATGTGCCAGAAACTGGCGCTTGAGAAGATCAATCTGGCGCTGGTGTATTTCGATATCGTCAGCGAAAAGGAAACCTGTCTGGTCGAGTCTTTCAGCGCCGGGCAACTGCAAGTGTTCTTCGAGCAACATTGCCGCCTGTTTCTGCACTGGGCTGAACAGGAAGAGGCTCATCGCGAAGCACGTAATGGCGCCGCCCAGCAATTGCAATTCCCCCATGCCGGTTTCCGCCCGGGCCAGCGACATCTTGCCGAGTCCGTGTTCAAGGCAGTCAGCACCGGCCGTTGCCTGATGGCCCAGGCACCGACAGGGATCGGCAAGACCGTCGGCACTTTGTTTCCGATGCTCAAGGCCCTGGCGCCGCAGCAACTGGACAAAGTGTTCTTCCTGACGGCAAAAACGCCGGGGCGCAAACTGGCCCTGGATGCCGCGCAGGTGATTCTCGACAGCGCCGATGCGCCACCCTTGCGCGTCCTGGAAATGATCGCCCGGGACAAGGCTTGCGAGCATCCAGGCAGCGCCTGTCACGGCGAATCCTGTCCGCTGGCACGGGGTTTTTATGATCGCCTGCCCGCGGCACGGCAAGCTGCCAGTGAGTTGCGTCTGCTGGATCAGAATGCGCTGCGTGAGGTCGCCCTGGCGCACCAGGTCTGTCCTTACTACTTGAGCCAGGAAATGGCGCGCTGGGCCGACGTCGTGGTGGCCGACTACAACTATTACTTCGATTTCAGCGCGTTGTTGTTCGGGCTATGCCAGGCCAACCAATTGAAAGTCGCGGTATTGGTGGACGAAGCCCACAACCTGGTGGAGCGCGGTCGTCAGATGTACAGCGCCAGCCTCGACCAGGCGACGCTCAATGGCGTGCGTAAAACCGCCCCCGAGGCATTGAAAAAGCCACTGCAACGGGTAAACCGTGAATGGAACGCCCTGCATAGCCAGCAACTCGGCGTCTATCAGGCTTATGACAAACCTCCGGAAAAGTTGCTCCAGGCGTTGTCATCCTGCAGCGCAAGCATCGGCGACTTTCTGAACGATCACCCGCAGGGGCTGGACAGCGCGCTACAGAGCTTTTACTTCGACATGCTGCAGTTTTGCCGTGTGGGCGAACTCTTTGACGAGCAGTACCTGTTCGACATCAGCAAGCGTGATCTCGATCGCAAACGCAATCTCTCGCAACTCTGTCTGCGCAACGTGGTGCCGGCGGGGTTCATCGGCCCCCGTTTGACGGCAGCGCGTAGCACCGTGCTGTTTTCCGCGACGCTTAGCCCCAGGCACTATTACGCCGACTTGCTGGGAACACCGGCGAGCACCGTGTGCATTGATGTTGAATCGCCGTTTCATGCCGACCAATTGCAGGTGCACATCGTCAACCGCATCTCCACCCGTTTTGTTCATCGTCAGGCGTCACTCGCACCGATCGTTGAATTGATTGCCCGGCAGTTCAGCCAGCGCCCGGGCAATTACCTGGCTTTTTTCAGCAGCTTCGATTACCTGCAGCAAGTTGCACAGCTATTGGCCGAACGCCATCCGCAGATCAATCTGTGGTCGCAATCGCGGGGGATGACAGAGGAACAACGCCAGCAGTTTCTCGATCAATTCACCGCCGATGGCCAAGGTGTCGGCTTTGCCGTACTGGGCGGGGCGTTTGGCGAGGGCATCGATTTGCCGGGGGCGCGCCTGATCGGCGCGTTTATCGCCACCCTTGGGCTGGCACAGCTCAATCCCGTCAATGAGCAAATGAAACGGCGCATGGCGGCGATATTTGGTGCCGGTTACGACTACACGTACCTGTTTCCCGGCGTACAAAAAGTGGTCCAGGCCGCAGGCCGGGTGATTCGCACACAACAGGATCAAGGCGTGGTGATGTTGATCGATGACCGCTTTGGCGAGAGCAAGGTCAAGCAATTGCTGCCGCGATGGTGGTCTGTGTAACCAACGCTTTTTCACCCCGGCCAGTAGGATTTTTTACCTTTAAAAACATTGACATACCTTGAAGCAAACGACGATTTGAACAATCACCGAAAGCACACTTTATTGAAATGACCGGGTATCACTCTCACCCGGTTCTTTGATAAGGAAATCAAGCCATGTCAGAAACACCAAAGTACGCCCATACGCCTGCAGACGTGTCCAAAGCACTCAACGAAATCACGGCCACACTGTTCGCCGGTAAAACCGCCGAAACCCCGCCCAAACTGTTGGTCACTGCAGGATTACAGGGCTCAGGTAAAACCTATCTGCTTGAAAAGGAACTGCTGCCTTCAGGGCAATACGCCAATTATGTTCGGCTGTACTTGCCCGAGTATCGAGAAAAGCACCCTCAATACGCGGACATGATCAAGGAAGGGGGCCTGCATGCGTATGCCCACACAGAGAAGTTTGTTCGAGAACTCAGCGGCAAAATCTTTATCGAGGCACTCACACGCAAATACAACCTCATCATGGAATGCGCCTTCGATGACATCCGCTTTTCCGATTTGTCGTCCATCGCTAATGGCTATCGTCTGGAAGCCCATGTCGTCGGTTGCAACCAGGCGTTTGCGCACGTGTCCAGCATCAAGAGGGCACTCAAAAGTCTTGAAAACAAGGAGCTGGAACGCTTTGTCAGCTATTCGACCCTCACGGCCAGCATGAGTAACGCGCAGGCCATCCTTCTTGCGTTTGAGGCCATCGCCAAAGTGCATAGCGGTTCACAGATCCTTTTGTATGAACGCGGATTGGGGACCTTGAACGAGCGCACTTTGCGGGCTCACAGTACCTACACTAGAGATGCCAGGGACAATCTCAACGTCAGCGAGTCGACAAAGGCATACACCTACAGCGAGTACCAAGCCATCATCGACAAGAAGGTCTACACCATGGCGGAGCGTAACGAAATGGTGAAAGACTGCCATTTGGCATTGCTCAAGACTGGAGCCCACGCCAGGCAAGTGCCGGATTTTGTATATAACGACCTGTATACCTATATCGAAAAGTACGTGTACCGGTAAAATCCGCGTGGCGTCTATATGACGCAAATACTGGAGCTTTCCAATCCTGCGGTTTGTCGCATACTTCAAAGCAAGCATAAACGGGTGAGGGGTCAATGAGCGAAGATCGAACCAATACCGACGGCTTCGAGGACAAGCGACTTCGTTTGTTGATCGATGCGGTGGTTGACTATGCGATCTACATGATTGATCCCGATGGCATCATCACCAGCTGGAACGCCGGTGCCAGGCGTTTCAAGGGGTATGACGAAGACGAAATCCTTGGTCAGCACTTCTCGCGTTTTTACACCGAAGAGGATCGCCGTGCCGGGTTGCCGCAAAAGGCCCTTGATACGGCGATTCGAGAAGGGCGTTTCGAAGGTGAAGGCTGGCGCGTACGCAAGGACGGCACGTATTTCTGGTCTCACGTGGTGATCGATCCGATTCTCGATCCAACAGGCAAGTTACTGGGATTCGCCAAGATCACCCGCGACCTGACCGATCGCAAAATGGCTGAAGAAACCCTCAAGCAAAGCGAACAGCAATTCCGCTTGCTGGTGCAAAGTGTCACCGATTACGCCATCTACATGCTCGATCCCCGCGGCCATGTGACCAACTGGAACCTGGGGGCCCAGCGCATCAAGGGCTATTTGCCGGAAGAAGTCATCGGTCAGCACTTTTCAATGTTCTACACGCCTGAAGACCGCGAGGCTGGAGAACCGCTACGCACGCTGAGCATCGCTACGAATGAAGGGCGATTCGAAAACAAGGGTTGGCGCGTTCGCAAGGACGGCACGCGTTTTCTGGCCCACGTGGTGGTCGATCCGATTTGGGGAGAAACCGGCACCTTGCTCGGTTTCGCCAAGATTACCCGTGACATCACTGAAGTCACCCAGGCGCAACAAGCCCTGGAGCAAACCCGCGAGGCATTGTTCCAGGCGCAGAAAATGCAAGCCATTGGTCAGCTCAGCGGCGGGATTGCCCATGACTTCAACAATTTGCTCACGGTGATTCTTGGCAATCTGGAGATTGTGCGCAAACGCCTGGCTGATGATCCGAAAATCGTTCGCCTGCTGGACAATGCGACCCAGGGCGCGCAGCGCGGTGTTTCCCTGACTCAAAGGATGCTGGCATTTGCCAGACGCCAGGAACTGAAATCCGAGCCGGTCGAAATTCCCGTGCTGGTGCAAGGCATTTCCGGCTTGCTGCGCAGTTCGCTCGGGCCGTCAGTGGTTCTGCAAACCCGCTTTCCTCCAGAGATCGAACCGGTCATGGCGGATGTCAATCAGCTGGAACTGGCCGTGCTCAACCTGGTCACCAATGCCCGTGATGCAATGCCCAACGGTGGCACGATCATCATCAGCGCCCGTAAAGCCGATGCCCGGGATGAGCCCTGGCCTTTACCCGATGACGGGCGCTATGTCTGCCTGAGCATCAGCGACACCGGGGACGGCATGGATGAGGCCACTCTGGGATCGGCGATGGATCCGTTTTTCACCACCAAAGGGCTTGGCAAAGGCACCGGGCTGGGTTTGTCGATGGTCCATGGATTTGTCGAGCAACTGGGCGGGCGGTTCATTCTCAAAAGCCAAAAGAATCACGGCACCACAGCCGAACTGTGGTTACCCGTCGCATCGGAGGGAGCGGTAGCGGTCCAGGTTGCCGACCCAGCCAAAACGCCAGAGACCCATCGGTTGTGTGTGTTGGTGGTCGATGACGACAGCCTGGTACTGACCAGCACGTGCCTGCTGCTCGAAGACCTCGGCCATCGGGTTATCACCGCGACGTCAGGTGCTCAGGGGCTTGAATTGTTTGAGGTCAATCCCACCATTGATCTGGTGATCACCGACATGGCAATGCCAGAAATGAACGGTGCACAACTGGCGGATGCGATCCGCGCCGTGAAACCCGACATACCGATCATTCTCGCTACCGGCTACGCCGAGCGACTGGAAGGCTTCGCTGCCAGGCTGCCACGGCTCTCAAAGCCGTTCACCCAGCTCAATCTGGTGAAATCGATTGCCTCGGCAATGAAATAACTGCGCAAAAAAAGGCCTGACGAAAGCCAGGCCTGTGTGTGTCGTGGCTCATCAGGCAGCCATGTGCGATTCGCTGAATTGCTTTTTGAGCTGGGTTTTCAGGGTTTCCATTTGTGTTCCGAGTTCTTCCAGTTCAGCTTTGCCGAGCAATTTCTTCGCTTGAGGAAACATTTCAGTCTCTTCCTCTTCAATGTGGTGCTCCAGCAACTCCTTGACCACTTTGACGCGACCAGCGAATTCAGGGGTCGACGGGTCGGTGTGTTTCAGATCCGGCAAAACCAGTGAATCAACGGTGCGGTGTTCTTCCTTGGCTTCGTAATACATGACGTCCTGTTCTTTGCCGCCGGCTTTTTTGTACGCCGGATACAGAATTTCTTCTTCGAGACGGGTGTGAATGGAAATCTCCATTTCCAGTTTGTTAAGCAGCTCTGTGCGTTTTTTTACGCCGCGCTCGGTGGATTCGCTCAATTGGCTCAAAATACCCTTTACGCGTTCATGGTCGGCTTTCAACAGGTCGATGGCATTCATGGTCAGGTCTCTCAAATCGTCACGGATGGGGTAGGGCGCAAACGGTCTCGATGCCGAAGGTCGCTCATGGGAATGGAGCATTTGTCGTGCCGTTTCTGACTGATTTATAAAAACCTGAAACATCAAAGACATAGGATTGAGTGCTGGCAAATGGAAGTCATGCAGGGTGCATGAGTTCGAAGATTGACTCATGCAGTTCGCGGTCCTGCCACTGGCTTTTTGCGCTGCTCATAACGGGCAAGGACCGGCTGGGTGCTGATGCCGTGGATCAAAATGCTAAGCGCGACCACGGACAATGTCAGGTCAGTGCATAGCGTCGCCACCGCTGGGTTCAGCCCGTGATTGAGGACATAGAACAGGTAATAAAAGCTGCCGATCCCGCGTATGCCGAACCAGCCGATCAGCAGTCGTTGCCGACCGTCGAGCAGGTTCCCCCAAGGTATGAGCGCGACACTCATGGGACGAATCAGGCAAAACAACACTCCTGCGATGGCCAGTGCGCGCCAATCCCAATGCGCCATCAACACCACGCCGAGCAGCGTCACCAAAAAAACTTCCATGGCACGTTCCACCAGACTGCCGAAGGACAGCATGTCGCCGATCATGATCCCGGCCGCGACTTGCGTTTCCTCCAGATGCTCCACGTCGCCATGCACCGCGGCGTCAGGCTCGACGTTCTGATGGCCGACCACCGCTTGGACCAGATGCTCTGCCGGTGGTTGGGAATCTCCCGTGGATTTGACCTCCGCACCACGCAGGCCGAGGCCCGCAGCGAATACCGAAAGGAACCCGTAGCCATGCACCGACTCGGCGGCGACATAGGCCAGTGCGATCAGAGCAAAAGTCAGATAATCATTGGGGGAGACTGTGCTGTCGGCGTTTCTGATGCGCATCGACAAGGTCAGCCGGCCGATGCCACGGCCCATGCAATAACCGATCAGCAAACCGGCGGGAACTGCCCACAACAGTCGTTTGAGCGCCCATTCATCGAGCCAGGCCGCCGATGAGGCCTCACCCTGTTGAATAAACAGCAGGCCGAGGATCACAAACGGAAACGCGATCCCGTCGTTCAATCCAGCTTCGCCGGAAAGCCCGAAGCGGACAGGATCGTCATCCTTGGCATCATTGACTTGAACCAGCGATGCCAATACCGGGTCGGTCGGCGCCAGTATTGCGCCGATCAGCAGCGAAGGTCCCCACGCCAGATCGAAAATAAAATGCAGCATCAGGCAGACGCCGGTGATGCTCAGGAGCATCACCGGTCCCGCCAGCCCATAGGCCACGCGCCATTTGCGATCCTTGAGCGGCAGCCGCAACTTGAGCCCGCAGACGAACAAAGAAAAGAGCACCGCGACTTCCGTCAGGTGCTCCATCCAGAACGACGCGTCCTTGATATCCAGCCTGAGCCAACCGAGGCCTGCCGGCCCGATGGCCACGCCCAACAGCAGGCACACTGCCGATGTGGTCACCGGCATCCACCGCAGGTACGACGAGGTGAGTGCCAAAGTCAGCAGCACGGCCCCCAGCACGGCGACCCAGATGATGAAGCTCATGGCTTCGGTGTTCAACCGACAGTAGCGCGCAAATACTCAGGCGTAAGCACGTTGAACCACAGCAGGATCATTTCCACCAGGATGGTCACCAGCACCAACAGCCCGACGCCCCAGACGCAAGCGGAGTTGAGCAGGCCTTGTTCCCTGCGCTCATGCATGAACGTCGGCAAGCCAACGAACAGCAGGAAGGTCGAGTAGACCGACGCCGCGCCTAATACCAGGATGGCCAGCCAGCGGCTCGGGTACAGCCCCGCAATACCGGCGAGGAAAAACGGGGTGACGGTGTAGGCGGCAAAACCGATGCATTGATTGAGAGTCGGGCGTGCGTCGAAGGTACGCGACATCCAGCGGATGAACATGCCCATTACGGCGACGCCCACGAGGATGCTGACGTAAAGCAGTATGCACAGTTGTAACGCACTGGCCGCGCTGAGCTTGACCGTTTCGTTTTCCGCCAGGCTCCAGCCTACGTAGGTGGTCCCAATGAACAGACACACCGGGGGGATCAAAGCGAGCAACAGTAAATGTGCAAGATAATGACGTGGATGCGCTTCCTCTTCCTTGCGAATATCCGTCCACGCATAGTTCGGTTGAGTAAACAGCTTGACGATAGGTGCGGACATGGCGACCTCCTGATATCCAAAGGCCCGCCTGAGGTGGGCCTATGGAGTGTTGAGCGCCGCAAGCGTCGACCGGTTCCATTTTTCGGGATCGCCGGGTATCAGAGGATAGGCTTGCCACCCGTGACGCCAAAGCGCTGGCCGGTGATATAGCTGCCTTCGTCGCTTGCCAACAGCACATAGATGGGCGCGACTTCAACCGGTTGCCCGGGGCGCCCAAGGGGGGTATTGCCACCAAAATTCTGCACCTTGTCTTCAGGCATGGTCGAAACGATCAGCGGCGTCCAGATTGGCCCAGGCGCGACGCTGTTTACCCGAATGTTCTTCGGTCCCAGCATCTGGGCAAGGCCGGCAGAAAAATTGGCAATCGCGCCCTTGGTGGTGGCGTACGCCAGCAGCGTCGGGTTAGGAAAGTCCGAGTTGACCGAACTGGTGTTGATGATCGAGCTGCCCGGCTGCATATGTTTGAGTGCTGCCTGGCAAATCCTGAAAATGGCCGTGATGTTGACGTCGAAGGTCATCACCCATTCTTCATCGGGAATGTCTTCGAGGTTTTCGTGGGTCATCTGGAATGCGGCGTTGTTGACCAGCACATCGATGCGTCCGAAGCGCTCGACGGTTTTCTCGACCAGTGCCTGGCAATGCACTTTGTGCGCCAGGTCGCCGGGTAGCAACAGGCATTGGCGCCCAGCCTGTTCGACCCAACGGGCGGTTTCCTCGGCATCTTCCTGTTCATCAAGGTAGGCAATGGCCACATCCGCGCCTTCACGGGCAAACGCTATCGCCACCGCACGGCCAATGCCGCTGTCGCCACCAGTGATCAGGGCAATCTTGCCGTTCAGGCGTCCCGAGCCTTTATAGCTTTGCTCGCCACAG